>NZ_JBVVQT010000002.1:258335-433647 GCF_055811595.1 Mesorhizobium sp. WSM4814 | reverse complement strand
GTCTTGCCATGATCGACATGGCCAATCGTGCCGATGTTCACATGAGGCTTTGTACGCTCGAATTTACCTTTTGCCATAGTCTCTTTCCTTGGACGGCCGGGACCTTCAGTTCAGTCGAATGCGGGGCGATTAGCGACTGCGGCCGAAAAACACAAGTGTCTTGTGGCCGGCGCTTTCTCACCCGGTCTGAACCCATGATCCGGTTTTCGGGGATGTGGCGCGGATATAGGAACGAACAGGAAGAAATGGAATGGCCTGACATAGGTTCCGCTGCTGCCGGCATTCAGCCGACGGATATTGCCGCTTCCGCCTGTCCGCCTTGCCGGATTTACTGCCGGATCTGGCCCATTGCCGGTGTGACGCCGGTCTGATTTCCTGATCCGATGCATTTCATTCCGATCGCTATTCGCGGCCCGCTGTTCATGATCCTGTCGACCGGGTCCTATGTCGCCAACGACACCATGTTGAAGCTCGCGACGGTTGGGCTGCCGCCCTATGAAGTGCTGTTTCTGCGCGGGACGGCGGCAACGCTGTGGGGAATCCCGTTGCTGTTTGCGCTGGGCTACGCCAGGCAGATCCCGCTGATCCTCGACAGGAGAGTGTTGCAAAGAAACCTGCTCGAGCTGGCGGCAATCCTTTGCTACGTGGTGGCGCTCGCCAACATGCAGATCGCCGATTCGACCGCCCTGGGACAGATCACGCCGCTGCTCATGCTGATTGGCTCCTCTGTCCTGTTCGGCGAACGGATCGGCGGCTTGCGCATGGCGCTGATCGGGCTCGGTTTCATCGGCGCGGTGATGGTGGCGCAGCCGACCATGCAGGGAATCTCGGTCTACGCCTTGCTGGCGCTTGGCAATGCGGCGTTCGCCGCCGCGCGCGATCTCGCCGGGCGGCGGGTCGCCGCCGACGTGCCCGGAATGATCGTCGCAATTTCCGCGGTGGTGGTGGTGCTGGTCGGATCAGGCGTCGCGCATCTGATGTCGGAGCGTTGGGTGGCGCCCGAGACGCATCATTTACTGCTGATGGCCGGGGCCGGATTGTTCCTGATCTTTGGCCATTTCTTCATCTTCATGGCCTATCGCGCCGGGCCAACCGGCGTCGTGGCGCCGTTCTATTACTGCTTCACCGTCTGGGCGGTCATTTCCGGCCTGGTGGTGTTCCAGCAATTGCCGAACGCACTGGCGATCGGCGGTATCCTGCTGGTGGTGGCCAGCGGGCTGACCATCGTGTCGCTAGACGAGCGTAAGCGCCGACTGACCGTGGTGGCATAATTTGGGCAGTGGTGACCAAAACAACGGACCACAAATTTCAACTTGGCCGCTGCCCGCAAAAAATGGAGAAACCTGTGACAAGCCAGGGGAACGTCGGCAACCGCATGCTTGCCGGAAAATGCCTGTGCGGCGCCGTGCAATACGCGGTGGCCGACGAGTTCATCTACGCCGCCAACTGCCACTGCTCGGACTGCCGGCGCACCACCGGTTCGGCCTTCAAGCCGTTTGCCGGCATCGAGCGTGAGAGACTGAGCCTGACCAAGGGCGAGGACAACCTCCTGATCTTTGGCGAGGAGACCGGCCACAACGTGCACTGCAAGACCTGCGGCTCATTGCTCTACTCGGTCGTCCGCGACGGCGCCTTCGTCCACGTCACCATGGGAACCCTCGTCGACGAACCGGCCATCCGTCCGACGCAGCACATCTTTGTCGGCTCCAAGGCGAAGTGGTTCACGATCGCCGACGACCTGCCTCAATATGAGGAGCATGCTGCCGGGGGCGCCGACTGAAGACCTGGCGATGTGGCTGACGGCATTGCCGCTCAGGCACACGCAGTGACACGGCGCATTTTCAAGGAAGTTGTTTTATTTTCGATAATGACTTCAACAGCATGCTTGGAGCGGGTAGCGGGAATCGAACCCGCATATTCAGCTTGGAAGGCTGCTGCTCTACCACTGAGCTATACCCGCGCATCTCACCCGAAAACCGCTATGCACTTTTCGGTCCGAGGCTTTGCGTTTCAGGGCTTCCGGGCCGGCAGTGGTGGAGAGGGTTGGATTTGAACCAACGTAGGCATAGCCAACGGATTTACAGTCCGTCCCCTTTAACCACTCGGGCACCTCTCCAGTCTGCCGCCGGAGCCATGCAACGAGACATCGACGCGTCGCGGCCGCAGGAGCAGCCCGTCGCGAAGCGCCTTATGGCGGCAGCGCCCAAAACTGTCAACCGCAACATCCCGGCAAAACGCGCTGAATTTGTTGACGACCCGACGAGCAGGGTTTTGCGGCTGTATCCTTAGACAGACGACACGGCTATAGAACCGGCCATGAGCAACGATAACAAGCCCAAAACCCCGAAAGACACCCACTACGCCAAGCTGCGCCGCGCCCATCGCGACGAGAAGAGCGGCGGCGCGCCGGCGTTCAGGCCGCGCCAGCCGGTGCCGCCAGGAGAAACAGCGGCAGATGGCCTGGTGCGGCTTTACGGCCTGCACACGGTGCGAGCGGCACTCGACAATCCGCGCCGGCGGATCAAGAAGATGCTGGTGACGCGCAACGCCGCCGAGCGGCTGGCGATCGCCGACCTCGCCGCCCTGCCCTTTGAGACAGAGATGGTCGAGCCGAAGGACATCGACAAGGTCACCGGCTCCGACGCCGTGCATCAGGGCGTGCTGATCGAAGCCGAGCCGCTAAAACCCAAGCGCCTCGATGCGCTCGGCGATACCACGCTGGTGCTGGTCCTCGACCAGGTCACCGATCCGCACAATGTCGGCGCGATCCTGCGCTCGGCGGTCGCCTTCGGCGCCGGCGCGCTGATCACCACGGCGCGCCACAGTCCGCATGAATCCGGCGTGCTGGCAAAGTCGGCCTCCGGCGCGCTGGAGCATATCGACCAGATCGAGGTAAAAAACCTCGCCGACGCGCTCGGCCAGTTGCACGAGGCCGGCTTCCAGACCATCGGCCTCGATTCGGACGGGCCGGCGGAACTCGAGAAAAGTTTTGCCGGGGAAAGGATCGCGCTGGTGCTGGGCGCCGAGGGCAAGGGCTTGCGTCAGAAGACGCGCGAAACGGTGACGACGCTGGCCCGGCTCGACATGCCCGGCGCCATCCGCTCGCTCAACGTGTCGAATGCGGCGGCGGTGAGCCTTTATGCGGCGAGGAAGTTTTTGAACGGATGAATGGTAAAAAATGGTGAATAGTGAATAGTGAATAGTGAGACTGCACGTAAGTCGTGACCAGTTCACTACCACTGACTGTCGCATCGATACTACCATTAACCTATTCACTATTCACTATTCACTATTCACTATTCACTATTCACTATTCACCATTCACCATTCACTATTCACCAATCTCATATCCCGCCATTCGCTCCAGCGCCTTGACCAGCGCCGAATGATCCTCCTTGGCGCCGCCATTGGCCGCGCAGGCGTTGAACAATTGTTGCGTCGTCGAGGTGTTGGGTAGTGCCACGCCAAGCGCTTTCGCCCCTTCCAGCGCGAGATTAAGATCCTTCTGGTGCAGTTCGATGCGAAAGCCCGGCGCGAAGCTGCGCTTGATCATGCGCTCGCCATGCACTTCGAGGATGCGCGAGGCGGCCAGCCCGCCCATCAGCGCCTGCCGCACCTTGGCCGGATCGGCGCCGGCTTTCGATGCAAAAACCAGCCCTTCCGCGACTGCTTCAATGGTCAGCGCGACGACGATCTGGTTGGCGACCTTGGTGGTCTGGCCGACGCCGTTCGGTCCGACCAGCGTGATGTTCTTGCCCATTTTCTCGAACACCGGCCTGGCGCGCTCGAAGGCCTTTTCCTCGCCGCCGACCATGATGGTCAGCGACGCGGCCTTGGCGCCGACCTCGCCACCCGACACCGGCGCGTCGAGATAGTCGCAGCCGAGCGCATTGACTTTTGTGGCGAATTCCTTGGTCTCGATCGGCGAGATCGAGCTCATGTCGATGACCAGCTTGCCCGCGGTCAAACCCGAGGCGACGCCGCTGTCGCCGAACAGCACGTCGGCCACCTCCGGCGTGTCGGGAACCATGGTGATGATGATGTCGGCGGCACGTGCCACGGCGTGATGGCCGGAGACGGTTTTTAGACCCTTGGCGACGAGATCGGCCGGCGGTTTCGAGCGATGGTCGCTGGCGACGACTTGATAGCCGGCGTCGAGCAGATGCCCCGCCATCGGCGCGCCCATGATGCCGAGGCCGATGAAGCCGATGGTTTCCATTGATGTTTCTCCCTGGTATTTTCCTTGTTAAGGCCGCGTTCCGTCGCGCCCCCTCTGGCGGCAGGCCAGAGGGGGGCGCGAAGAAACTCGACGTCAATTGTAAACGTCCCCTACGCCGCCGCCTGCCCGGCAAACTCCCGGAACCAGCCCAGCCCGGCTTCCGTCGAAACCTTCGGCTTGTATTCCGCCCCTACCCAGCCGGTATAGCCGATGCGGTCGATGTGGCTGTACAGAAAAGGAAAATTGATCTCGCCCGTCCCCGGCTCATGACGGCCGGGATTGTCCGCAAGCTGGATATGCGCGATGCGGTCGAGGTTGGCCTCGATGGTGCGGGCGAGATCGCCCTCCATGATCTGCATGTGATAGATGTCATATTGCAGGAACAGGTTTTTTGAGCCGACGCGGTCGATGAGCGCCAGGGCCTGGTCCGAATAGCTGAGGAAGAAGCCGGGAATATCGCCAGTGTTGATCGGCTCGATCAACAGCCTGATTCCGGCCTGTTCCAGCTTGTCGGCCGCGAAAGCCAGGTTCTCGGCGAAGACATCTTCCAGCACCGAACGTTCGACGCCTTGCGGCGCGATGCCGGCGAGGCAGTTGACCTGTTCGCAGCCCAGCGCATGCGCGTAGGTGATCGCCTTGGCAACGCCTTGCCGGAATTCGGGAACACGATCCGGCAACACCGCGATGCCACGCTCGCCCTTGCCCCAGTCGCCAGCCGGCAGGTTGAACAGCACCTGCGTCAGGCCGTTCTTCTTCAGCCTCGCCGCAACGACATCGGGCGCATGGTCATAAGGGCCGATATACTCGACACCCCCAAAACCGGCGCGGGCGGCGGCTTCGAAGCGGTCGAGGAAATCGTGCTCGCCAAAGAGCATCGAAAGATTGGCTGAAAAACGCGGCATCTTTTTTCTCCTTGTTCTCGCCCGGCCCAAGCTGTGGTGAGATTCAGGTCAGGCCGCGCCGAAAATGGTGGGTTCCGAGAACCGGAGCGGAGCGTACATTTTGGTACGTGAGCACCGGAAGCGCAGGAAACCGCCGTTTGCAGGCCGGCATCACCTGAATATCAGCACAGCTTAATCCAGCATGACGATCGCCGTCGGCGCGTCTTCGTGATGTTCGGCAAGCTCCTCGAATTCGGTGATCTTGTCGATCTCGGTGCCCATCGAAACATTGGTGACGCGCTCAAGGATGAATTCGAGCACCACCGGAACCTGGTGCTCCTTCATCAGTTGTTGCGCCTGTTTGAAGGCGCCGGCGAATTCCTCCGGCCGGCGCACCCGGACCGCCTTGCAGCCCATGGCCTCGGCGACAGCAACGTGGTCGACGCCATAGCCAGCCTCTGGATCGTCTTTCCGGTTGACGTTCTCGAAAGCGAGGCTGACCTCGAAATCCATCGAAAAGCCGCGCTGCGCCTGGCGGATCAGACCGAGATAAGCATTGTTCACGACGACATGGATATAGGGCAATCTGTGCTGCGCGCCGACCGCCAGTTCCTCGATCATGAACTGGAAATCATAGTCGCCGGACAGCGCCACGATGTTGCGCTGCGGATCGGCGGCGCGAACGCCAAGTGCTGCCGGCAGCGTCCAGCCGAGCGGACCGGCCTGGCCGCAATTGATCCAGTTGCGCGGCTTGTAGACATGCAGGAACTGCGCGCCGGCGATCTGCGAAAGCCCGATCGTGGTGACATAGGTGGTGTCGCGGCCGAATGCCTTGTTCATCTCCTCGTAGACGCGCTGCGGTTTTAGCGGCACCTGGTCGAAATGCGTCTTGCGCTTCAGCGTCTTCTTGCGGCCCTGGCATTCCCTGGCCCAACCCGACCAGTCGCGCAGTTTTCCAGCCGTTTTCCACTCGGTGGCGACGTCGAGCAGCATTTTGAGCGCCGCACCGGCATCCGAGACGACGCCGAGGTCCGGCGCGAAGACACGGCCGATCTGGGTCGGCTCGATGTCGACATGGATGAATTTCTTGCCCCTGGTGTAGACGTCGACGGAGCCGGTGTGACGGTTGGCCCAGCGATTGCCGATGCCGAAGACGAAATCGGCCTCGAGCATCGTCGCGTTGCCGTAGCGATGCGAAGTCTGCAGCCCGCACATGCCGGCCATCAGCCGGTGGTCGTCGGGGATCGCGCCCCAGCCCATCAGCGTCGGGATCACGGGCACGCCGGTGACTTCGGCGAACTCGATCAGCAGATCCGAGGCATCGGCGTTGATGATGCCGCCGCCGGCAACGATGACAGGCTTTTCGGCCGCGTTGAGCATCGCCAAGGCCTTCTCGGCCTGGCCGCGCGACATTACCGGCTTGAACGGCACTAGCGGCTCATAGGCATCGATGTCGAACTCGATCTCGGCCAGTTGCACGTCGACCGGCAGGTCGATGAGAACCGGCCCCGGCCGCGACGAGCGCATCAGGTGGAACGCCTTCTGCAGCGCCATCGGCACCAGATAGGGTTCCATGACGGTGACCGCCCATTTGGCGACGGGTGCTGCGATGGCTGCGATGTCGACGGCCTGGAAATCCTCCTTGTTGAGACGCGCCCGCGGCGCCTGGCCGGTGATGCAGAGGATCGGGATGGAATCGGCCGCGGCCGAATAGAGCCCGGTGATCATGTCGGTGCCGGCCGGACCCGAAGTGCCGATGCACAGGCCGATATTGCCTGACCTGGCGCGGGTATAACCTTCGGCCATGTGCGAGGCCGCCTCGACATGGCGCGCCAGGATATGGCGGATCGTACCCCTCGCCCTCAGCGCCGAATAGAACGGGTTGATGGCAGCACCCGGCACGCCAAAGGCGCAGGAGGTGCCTTCTTTTTCCAAAACGAGAACCGCTGCGTCGACTGCGCGCATCCTGGCCATGTCAGCCTCCACGGAATTGTTGATGGCCGAGAATGCCAGCGCGCCTGTTACTTTTCAATTTTTTCAGAATATTTTTTCATTTCTAAGAAACTGCGGCTATTTACTGATTTCACTGGATTTTGTGTTTTCCACGAAGTCGCATAGCATATTTGTGAAAAACTTTTTCATTGCGCCTTTGGCGAAATCGGCAAGAATGCCACTATGGAAACCGCCGAAAAGCGCCAGCGCGGACGGCCGCGCGCCTTCCACGGTCCGGCCGAGGCGGCTTCGGTGCAGTCGCTCGACCGGGCGCTGCGCATCCTGGCCATCGTCGCCGAAGGCAACGGCCTGTCGCTGAGCGAGATCGCCGCGCAGAGCGGCCTCCCCGCCTCCACCGCCTACCGCATGCTGACGACGCTGGAAAACCACGGCATGGTCGAGTTCGACAGCACCGACCAGCTGTGGTCGATCGGCGTCGAGACCTATCGCATGGGCGCGGCGTTCCTGCGCCGCCGCAAGCTGGTCGACCGCGCCCGCATCGTCATGCAGGAATTGATGGAGAAGACCGGCGAGACCGCCAATCTCGGCGTCGCCGAGGACGACTGCGTCGTCTTCGTCAGCCAGGTCGAGACGCATCAGGCGATCCGCGCCTTCTTCCGGCCGGGCACGCGCAGCTCCTTCCATGCCTCAGGCATCGGCAAGGCGGTGCTGGCGCATCTCGAGCCGCAGCGCGTCGGCGCCGTCCTGCGCCGGACCGGGCTGGAGCGCTTCACCGAAAAGACGCTCTCCGACATCTCGGCGTTGGCCCGTGATCTGGTGACGATAAAACTGCGCGGCTGGTCGGTCGACGACGAGGAACGGCACCCCGGTATGCGCTGCGTCGCCGCGGCCATCTTCAACGAGTTCGGCGAGCCGATCGGCGGCGTGTCGGTTTCGGGACCGACGGTGCGGGTGACGCCGGAGCGGCTGGCCGAGATCGGCCCGCTGGTGCACGATGCGGCAGCGGAAATAACCAGGATGATTGGTGGTCTGCCGCCAAGCCGCGCCGCCGAACCGGGTTCACTCTTCGAGATTGGCGCTGCGCGCTCACCTTGACAGCCGCCCGGCTACGGCCAAGTTTGGATCCACCTTCTGCCAGCCGACGCCCGAAAGACGCATGAGCCTCCAATCCGTCAAAGCCTTCTTCGCCGAATATGCCCGCGACATCGAGGTGATCGAAACGCCGACAAGCTCGGCGACCGTCGCGCTCGCGGCCGAGGCGCACGGCGTCGAGCCGGGGCAGATCGCCAAGACCATCTGCCTGCGCGTCGGTGACCGGGTCATGCTGGTCGTCGCCCGCGGCGACGCGCGCATCGACAATCGCAAATCGCGCGATGCATTCGGCGGCAAGCCGCGCATGCTCGATGCCGAGCAGGTGGCCGAAATCACTGGCCATCCGATTGGCGGCGTCTGCCCCTTCGGCCTCGCCTCGCCGTTGCCGGTCTATTGCGACGTATCGCTGCGCGCCTACGATCAGGTCGTGCCAGCGGCCGGCGCAACCAATGCAGCGGTGAAAATAGGCGTCGAGCGCATGGCAGCGCTGACCGGCGCCGAATGGTGCGACATCTGTCAGGATGAGCTAGCCCCGGGCACCGCGCTCTTGGTCGATAGGTCGTAGAAATCAAGCAGCATCGCCAGCCCAACTCCGCAGGCGGTGAAGATCAGGCCGGCGATGAAGATGCGGGTGGCACGTTCATGGACGCGTCGCTGTAGAGACGTTGTGTCGAGCAGCAACCGCAGCGCTCGTATCTGCAATGCAATGCCTATCAAAATCGGCACGACGGCTGCCAGGTGATAGATTTCCCAAGGGAGCGGGTTGGCGGCCCAATGCGTGATGAAGCCCAGCGAGAAAGCCAGTAGAATGCCGACGGTGGTGATCGTTCCGTTGCGGAAATCCGTCTCAATCTGCTCTTCCTTGGGTTCGTGCTCGTCCAAGCGTCCCTCTCCCTCTGGTGCCTTCACCGCCAGACTAAGCTGTCGAAAAATCCCTGTACATCCCTCGCTGGAACCGGTTGCGGTGCCGGTTCAATTTTGCAACCCAGACAGCTGAAAAAGGGGCAGTGGGTGCCCCTTTTTGCCTTGCCTGAAACGGTTCACCTCCCCTCAAAGCCGGCAGCGATGACGGTAGCCGTCGTAGCCGACATAGGTGTCGGAGTACGGATCGTAACTCTGATAGCGGTTGAGGCAGCGCCGGACGTGCCATGAGCCGCCATTTTCGTCGATGTAAACGGTGCGCGGCTGGGCGAGCGCGCTGCCGAGCAGGAAGCCGCCGACGCCGGCGACGATGCCGATGCCAAGGTGCTTGTTGTGATGGTGCTTGTGATGGGCGGCCGAAGGCTGAACGGTGCCGGCCAGCATGGCGGCGGCGACAGTGGTGGCGATGAGGCCGGAAACGATGGTGCGCTTGAACATGACGATCTCCTTGCTGCAGAGGCGATCCATCCGCCTCTTGACCATCTGTCGTGGCAGCAAGGAAAAAGGTTCGACGGTTTTTTCGATTTTTCTGAACTGGGTTTGCGCCAGGCGCGCAATGACGACCGGCGAAGAGCGCCGGTTGGCAGTCCGGCGGCGGGAGGCCTCAGCCCATGCCGGTGATGTGGCGCAGCCAGAAGGCGAGCGCGATGAAGCCGATGATGGTGGTGACGCCGGTCCAGTCGACATTGGCGCTCTTCAAAACCTTGATGAGCTTCACCAAGAGAAACCAGGCCACGACGACGATCAGGGCAATGACGACAAGTCTGATCATGCGACACCCTCGCCTATGCGATTGCACCTTCGAACGATATAGGAAGCCAATTGGCCGTTTTCAGGATGCCCGCGCCGGCAGCTCCGGCGCGCTTGTAGGCAAAACAGAGTTCATCTTTACTGGCGCAACAAATATGCTAACCGGAGCGCCGTGCCCTTGTAGCTCAGCTGGTAGAGCAGCGGTTCGCCAGATATCACTGACGTCTTTGCGGATGCTTTCGGATTGCAGCAAGCACCGCGCCGTCATCCAAGCTACATTCAACAGACCCTACCGCGGCCAGCGCATCAGTGGCATCCACCGAATCCCCACCCGGTCCAGGCCCTCTGATGACGAAATGTCCTTTCTCACATGTGAAGTCCCATTTGTGCAGCTGCTTGTAGGATTCCGTCTTGCCTTCGTTTTCAGCATGATAAAGCACGACGTAACCATCGGGCTTCGTGACGGAGAGCATCTGTTGTATTGCCTTGAGCGGACTAGCGGTGTGATCTATACAATTCTGTCCATGCACGATGTCGAAACTGTAATCGTCAAATTGCGCTCTAAGATTTTCGGCGTCACCAAAGACTGTTCGCACAAGAGGTTGGATCCCAAAATCTCTCAGAACTTGATCATATTCCGATGCCAGCAGGTCAGTTGCAGTAATCCTGATCTCTTTCGAAGCATGCACTTTGCCGAGCTTCGTCAAGGGGCCAGCGCCCACATCGAGTATGTAAACTGGGTTGGTCGTCAACCTGTCGACATATCGCCCAACGTGATCCTGAATTGGTAAATTGGGGTCAAGACGTTCCTTGTAGTCCTCTGGCCAGAATGATCCCTGAGTGGAGAACCAGTGTCTCCAAAACAGAACTTCGTCCCTGAGCTGTTGGGATCGGCTGTCTCCCTCCAGCCAGCGCAGGATCTTTCGTCCGAGCCGCCGAGCCCTAGTCAACACCGATGTCGATCTTCTCAGAGACCCTTCTCTAGCCATGACAGGAATCCTCGCGGTGAAGAGGGTTTACGGTCCGCTCTGGCCACGACGACGACCGGGCAATGACGACAAGTCTGACCATGCGACACCCTCCGCCTATGCGATTGCAGTTTCGGCCATTATAGGAAGCGAATTAGCCGTTTTCAGGATGGCCACGCCGGCAGCTCCGGCGCTCTCTGGGCAGCCGAAAACGGAGTTTTGTCTTTACTGGCGCACCAAATATGCTAACCGGAGCGCCGTGCCCTTGTAGCTCAGCTGGTAGAGCAGCGGTTTTGTAAACCGAAGGTCGGCGGTTCGATTCCGTCCGGGGGCACCAAAGCCTGTCGTCTTGAATGAAGCCGGCCTTTCGGATTTTGCCGCGCTGCGCAAGGGGGGCGAGGGCCAATCGGGACCTCTAGATCCCATACATCAGGGCAATGAAGAATACCGGTGCAAAGATCAGGAAGATCGCCATTACTATAATCACGGCGAGGGCTAGGCGCTCTGTTCGCCTGACGATTGCAACGATGTCATCGTCGCTCGACGAAACAAGATCAACCACCGAGAAATCTGTTGGGTCAGGCGTTTGATTGTCATTGGCGGGTCGGCTTGCGACCGCATCGACATTCTGTTTGCTCTGGATAAGGGTCACAGTTCTTTCCGCCGTTAGGGTGCCACATCGGGTGCCCGCCGATGCGTATACAGCGGGGCACCCGGAACCACCGATGAAGGGACTATGCTCGGCGGCCAAATACCAATTCTTTGCCAAGATCTTGGTTGCCAGCCTCAGCCCTCTGTCTTTAACGCACAGACTTCAGTCTTACTGCGTCATGGACCATAGCCCGGCGCCGGAACTAAGTGCCCGCCGCTCCCGTTGCCGACCAGTGATAATTGAGAATAGGAGATAGTCATGGCTGACGGTCCCACCGTTGTTAACTCAGGCGGAAATGGCGCCGGCACCGCTGTCGCCATCGTTCTCGCTATTATCGCAATCGTGATCCTGCTGTTGTTCACCGGCGTTATCAACATCAACGGCGGGGGCACCGGAAAGGACGTCGACGTAAAGGTTGAAGCGCCTACGGTCGAAGCGCCCAACGTCGAAGCGCCAGCCGCGTCCGCTCCGGCTGAGCCTAGCGCACCTGCCCCAGCCGCGCCCGCTCCGGCAGAGCCGGCCGCACCTGCTCCGGCAGCACCCGCTCCGGCAGCACCTGCTAACGGCGGCTGATTGTGACATCGGATATCAGGCCCGGCGGGATGCGCTTCCGGGCTCCATGTTGAGGGCCGTCCACACTCTGCAAAGCGGCCCACGCAACAGAAAGCCGTTCCATGGAGTTTCAATCAGTTGCGGGGACCAGCAAAGGAGGATCGCTTATGAAGATGCTCGTCACCCTCCTGGCCGGCATTTCGCCCCCCTGACGCTTCTGCCGCTTGGAAAAGATATCAACGACCAAGTTGGTGCACCCGCTTCTGCAATATAATTTTCGGTTAATGATGGCGACAGCTATCTACCGATAGAGTCTCGGGTACTTGGCCTTCTCAGTGTGGCAATCATCCCTGCGCCGCACCGCTTTGTTGTAAGCGGCTTCATAGGCGCGGATGGCCCTCTTGAACTTAGGTGGATTGGGTGTCAGGTGTTTATCGACACCGTCGTACAAAAGGACTGGAACGGCTATAATGGCTTTTCCATTTTCGTTCAGCTTCAGCGCCCGGCATCTCTGCGCAACGCCGTTGACGTTACCTGCCATTGTAGCGGCCAAATTCAACTTGGCGTCGGCCATCCGAGCCAGGAAAGTAATGTTTTGCGGCACTCCCTGTCCGGCTGAAGCAGCCGAAGATATGACGCAGACTGCCGCGCCGAGGGTAATCAAAATGCGGTTCAAAAGTTGCCCCCTCAATATTTGGCGATCTCGACCCAAGCATCGCCCGTCCCTGCAAAGCGAGGTTGAAATAATTCAATTCGAAAAGCAATTGGCGTTACGCGACATTGCGAGGATCACCGCACGCGATGCCTCGCCACCGCGTGTTCGATCAACATGTCGATGATCTGGCAGTAGCCGACGCGAGATTATAAGCAAGCGGAATGGTTATTGAGTTCGAAGCGTGCCCTGCTCTTTAGCGACAGTGTCGAAGCTTTCCTGGGGCGAAGCTTGATCCTAAGATGTAGCCGGAGGGGCACAGGAGACGCGGTTACTGTGATCCCCCGACATTGTTTCCGGCACGGCATGGCTTGGTCATCGCTTTCTCTTTGTCATGAGTGCGCGGACTTTGACGATCATCGCAGCATTGGACTTCAGCTGAAAGGCACGGATCTTTCGCATGTGTCGATCGGCTACCTCCTTGTAGTAAAGGATCGGCCGCATCGCTCGCTCGTATGCTGCTTCTTGTCCGGCGCACAATTTCTGCGCTTTTCTCGCTAACGAATACGGATCGCCGCGCTGAACTGACAGCTTTGCCGACCACAACTGATTGCATTTAATCAAGGCGCTCTGTTCGGCCTTGTACCTCGGATCGACTGCAGCTCGGGCGTCAGCAGTAAAAATCATAAGTCCCACTAGTGTCGCGAGTAAAAAACGCTTCATTGCAGCCCCCCAAAGAGGGGTAACACAAACTGAAATTTCTCTACCTTTCAAGCCCGACGCCCTGGTGATCGTCAGGGTCGGTCGAAAATCTGCTCGTCCCCGATTTCCACAGGCCGGGCCATAGCCCATCAGCTTCAACGCATATATTCCGGAGCAGAACCACAGGTATTCCGTAGTGGAAAAAATAGGAGTCGCCGTTGGAGCAGAAACGCACGATCGCACCGTTTATCGGCGGCATGTATGGTGGTCTCGCTGCCCTGGCGTTGGCGTTCGGCTTCCGCTTCCTGATGATTGCCGATCCCGATCCGACCTCGCAGGCAACCATAGCCCTTTCGGGAGTGGCCTTTTCGATCTGTTTCAGCCTGACCTTCCTTCGCGAGCATCGACGCCAGATTGCCGCCGCCAGAGAATTTCTAAGCCGTCCAAGATCGTATCAGGACTAAACCCCCGCGTTTCGCAAAGCAAAGCGCCATGCCTCCGGTCCGGGGCATCAGAACCAACGGGATGCAGCAGGGTGATGCGGACCGGCCGGCATCTCCTGCTCCCGGCCATTTAATGCCATTCGATTAAAATGCCCCTGCGTATATTAGCAATCACTCAATTTAGCGCGCCGACAATGTCCGAGCGGTGGGCTAAACAACGGGTAGTGTCATGCGAAGCGACTTCGCTGCGGCGCGCGAGCTCTTGGAGTGTGCCCAAAACCGGCTCTGCGGCATGGACGAAACCAGCCAGCGCGTCAGCGAGGCACTCGACTTGCTGATTGAAGAAATAGCCATCGCGGAATTCCGTAAGGCGCCACTGACCGTCGTGCCGTTTCCACGTGCGCGGCCACCCAGGCATGCTCGGTAGAACACCGCCGATGTAGTCAACAGCGGAAGTGCTCCCACCAGCGAAATTGAACCGGTGCGATTGCGGCTTAGCGGCGTCCGAGCCACCAGAAATCCCATCGGGAGCCCCTCAAACCGCGATCGCCGCCACCAGAATCCGGTTCTGCCTTCGTATCGCGGCGCGCAGTTCGGCAATCCTGGCCCCGTCGCGCTTCACGAATTCTATGAACATCATGTTCATGTTATTGAACACCAGTTCGCCGAGCGCCTGCCCGTCGATATCCCGGCGGACCAGGCCGAGCCCCTGCAGCCGGGCGATCAGCGCGCGGATCTGCTCGGTCAGCGCCCGGTCGAGCGCCGTGTAAGCCTGCCCGAACGGGCTGTCGGGCAGTTGCGTCGAGATCGCCATCGCCTGCCGCCACATCTCCTTGCTGAGATAATGCAGCGAATGCTCGATATAGAGGCCGAGCAGCGTGTCGAGCGCATCGCCGACATTGGCCGGCGGGTTGGCGACCACGCCCTGCCCGGCATTGAGCACCTCGTTGACCTCCATCGAGACGATGGCGCCGAGGATGTCGCCCTTGTTCTGGTAATAGTTATAAATCGTGCCGACCGAGACTTCCGCCTGCGCCGCGATCGTCTCGATCTTGGCGCCTTCATAGCCGGTGTCGCGAAAAAGCGCCGCCGCCGCCTCGATGATCCGGCGATGCCGATCCGCCTTTTGCCTTGCCCGCAATCCGCTCATGTCGGCTATCTGCCATAAAAACAGAATTGACTCAATTTTAGAATTGGTTCAATTTTTTGCCAGAAGCCAGAAAGGCAAGGGAGAACACTCGATGACCATCAATCAAAATACCCCGAATCCAACGACCAGGAAGCCGCTGTCGGTTCTGAAGAGCCACCTTCACGCCGCGTGTGCAGCGACAGCGCTGCTGCTGGCGACGGGCAGCCTCGCTCAGGCCGCCGATCTCAACGCTCTGATCTGGTGCGATCACGCCGACCCGGCGCTGCTGGCGCCTTTCGAGGAGGCCAATGGCGTCAAGGTCAATGTCAAGGAGTTCGAGGGCACCGGCGCCGGCATGGCCATTGTCGAGCAGTCGCAGCCCGGCGACTGGGACGTGATGGTGATCGACAGCATCGACATACCGCGCGGCGTCGAAAAGGGCCTGTTCGAACCGCTGCCGGAAGACAAGCTGCCGCTGGCCGACCTCTTTCCCCAGGTGAAAATGGACAGCTCCACCGTGGTCGACGGCAAGCGCTACGGCATCACCGAAAAGTTCGGCTACAACACCATCGGCTACAACAAGACCAAGGTCGATCCGGCCGACATGCAGTCGCTGGCCGCGCTGACCGGCGACAAATACAAGGGCAAGATCGCCATCTACGACTATTACCTGCCGGTCATCGGCATGGCAGCGCTGGCGATCGGCAAGAAGACCGCTGAGCTGACCGAAGCCGACCTTCCGGCCATCAAGCAAGAGCTGCTCAAGATGAAGGCCAATGCCAAGCTGGTCGGCGAAGTGACCGCCAGCCAGACCGCGCTGGCGACCGGCGAGGTCGACATTCTGGTCGGCGGCGGCGAATGGGTGACGGCCGGGTTGGCCAAGGAGAACCCTGCCCTCGACTTCTCGATTCCCAGAGAAGGTGCTGTGCTGTGGTCGCAGTCGCTGGCCATGTTCAAGGATTCCAAAAACAAGGACACGGCGCTAAAATTCATCCAGTACATCATGAGCCCTGAAGGCCAGGCGCGGCTTGCCACCTCTGCCTGCTATTGGGGCATGCCGGCGAGTACCAAGGCGGCTCTGACCGATGAGCAGAAGAAGATCCTGCGCTTCGACGAGCAGCCGGACTTCCTCGCCCGCGCCCAGCCCTACCCGGCGCCGGATGCCGATCTCGACAAGAAGATGCAGGACGTCTGGACCGAAATGCTGCAGGCGCAGTGACCGGTCGCCGGTCGTGAACTCTACCACCAACAGCGGGCGTGCCATGCCCCGGGCGGGCCGCGCCCTGCCCCGCGCGGGCTATGCCCTGCCCTGGGCGCTGGTCACGCCGGCGCTCGGCTGGACGCTGCTGTTCTTCGTGCTGCCGTTCGTCGCCATGGGGTTTTCCAGCCTGACGGCGCATGACGGCGGCGGCCTTACGCTCGCCAACTACAGCCAGTTCTTCACCAATCCGGCCTATTGGCAGGCGATGGTGAACTCGCTGCAGGTCACCGTGATCGTCACAGTGATTTCGGTGCTGCTCGCCTACCCTTTCGCCTGGATCCTGGCCGAACAGGTGCCGGAACGCTGGCAGCGGCTGGCGCTGATGCTGGCGGTGCTGCCGTTCTGGACCTCCTATGTCGTGCGCTCCTATTCCTGGCTGCTGGTGCTGGCGCAGAACGGCGTGATCAACCGCGCGCTGACCGGCTCCGGCCTGTTCAGCGAGCCGCTGCAGCTCGCCAACACACGGTTGGCCACGGTCACCGGCTTCGTGCATTTCTTCGTCATGCTTTTGACGCTGACGATCTTCGCCAATCTGAAGCAGCTCAGCCCGAGCTACCGCAAGGCAGCCGCCGATCTCGGCGCCGGGCCGGTGCGCACGTTCCTGCATGTCGTCCTGCCGCTGACCTTGCCCGGCATCATGGTCGGCGCCTTCCTCACCTTCGTGCTGTGTATCGGCGACTACATCACGCCGCAGATCCTCGGCGGCAACAACGAGCTTTTGATGCCGCAGCTGGTGATGATGCAGATCGGCCGGCGCGGCGATTTTCCGCTCGCCTCGGCGCTGTCGATCATCCTGATGGCGGTTGTCACCATTGCCTATCTCGCCTGCGCCCGCTGGCTCAAGATCGAGCGGGCCTGACCGTGCGCGCGCTTGTCCGCATCGTCTCCTGGCTCTACGCCGTCGCCATCTATGGCTTCATCTTCCTGCCGGTGGTCGTTCTGGTGCTGTTTTCGCTGCAGGCGACGTCGTTTCCGATCCCGCCCTTCACCGGGCCGTCGCTGCGCTGGTACGACGCCGTGCTCGCCGACACGCGGCTGACCTCGGCGCTGGTCAATTCGCTTCTGGTCGCTGCCCTCTCCTCGGCTGCCGCCGTCACGCTCGGTTTCCTCTCAGCCTGGGGTTTTGCGCGTTTCGTGCTGCCGGGCTCGGCCCTGCTGCGCGGGCTGATCACGCTGCCGCTGACCGTGAGCTATCTCATCATCGGCATGGGGCTGCTGGTGCTGTTCAACTGGGCCGGCATACCGAAATCGCTGCTTGCTGCCGGCATCGGCCATGTGGTGATCAACCTGCCGCTGTGCTTTGCCATCATCTACAGCCAGATGGGCGACCACCAGATCAACATCGAGCGTGCCGCGCGCGACCTCGGCGCGCCCGAATGGAAGGTGCTGCTGCTGATCACGGTGCCTGTCATGGCGCCGGCGATCTTCGCCGGTCTCTTCCTGTCGATGACCTTCTCCTGGGACGAATTCGTGATCTCGTTCCTGCTGACGCGCTTCGACACGACGCTGCCGGTCGAGATCTGGAACCTGCTGCGCTCCGGCCTCAATCCCAAGACCAACGCCGTCGGCTCGCTGGTCTTCGCCGTCTCCATCGTGCTGGTGGTGTTTTTTGAACTGATGCTGTTGCGGAGGAAGCCGACATGACCGCGCCACTGGTCGATGTCCGTGCTGTCTCGCACCGCTTCGGCCAGCACACCGTGCTGAGGAACGTGTCGCTGCAAATCGAGCCGGGCAGCTACACCATCCTGCTCGGCCCGTCGGGCTCCGGCAAGACGACGCTTTTGTCCATTCTCGGCGGCTTCGTCACGCCGAGCCAAGGCAAGGTGCTGATCCGCGGCGAGGACTGCACCGCGGTGCCGCCGGCGAAGCGCCCGACGACGACGGTTTTTCAGGACTATGCGCTGTTTCCGCATATGAGCGTCGGCAGCAATGTCGGCTTCGGCCTGCGCATGCAAGGCGTCGATGCCGCGACACGGACCGCGCGGGCGCGCGAGGCGCTGGCGCTGGTTGGTCTGGCCACCGCCTTCGACAAGAAGCCGCACCAGCTTTCCGGCGGCCAGCGGCAGCGCGTCGCACTGGCCCGCGCGCTTGTCGTCGAGCCGGCGGTGCTGCTGCTCGACGAACCGCTCGGCGCGCTCGACCTAAAATTGCGCCGGCAGATGCAGGATGAGTTGAAAGCGATCCAGAAACGCGTCGGCACCGCCTTCATCCATGTCACCCACGACCAGGAAGAGGCGATGGCACTGGCCGACCATTGCGTGGTCATGAATGACGGGCGCATCGAGGACGAAGGCCCGCCCGAGCGCGTCTATGCGCGGCCGGCGACGCGCTTTTCCGCAACCTTCATGGGTGAGAGCACGCTGATATCGGGAACGGTGACGGCGGCGGAGCACGGAACAATCACTGTCGCGACCCAAATCGGAGCGCTTTCGCTAACCGGCACACTGCCGGCCGGAACGACTGTCGCCCTCGCCGTTCGTCCGGAGCACCTTGTCCTCGGCTCAACCGGCGGCGCGGTAAGCCTCGGCACGGCCAAGGTGAGCGACGTGGTGTTTCAGGGCAGCTTCAAGCGCGTGCTGGCTATCTCCGAGAAAGACCCGGCGCTGCTCTTCATCGCCAGGGTTCCCGCTGCTGCGGTCGTCCAGCCGGGCGACATCTCTGCGGTTTCGTGCGACGCTGGCGATGTCATTCTTCTGGCGGGCTGAGCCATGGGCACGCTTCCGATCATCGACGCACCGAATTGGTATGAAGCCATCCGTATGGGCGATGGGGTAACGCTGATCCACGAGCCGTGGATCAAGCCGTTCTTCCGCTGCAACATCTGGCATGTGCGCGGCCGCGATCGCGATCTTCTGTTCGACACCGGCCTCGGCCATTTCAGCCTGCGGCGCCACGTCCCGCTGGTGACGGAGCGAGAACTCGTTTGCGTGGCCAGCCACACGCATTTCGACCATATCG
The DNA here is from genome assembly GCF_055811595.1 of Mesorhizobium sp. WSM4814. Lineage (NCBI taxonomy): Bacteria > Pseudomonadati > Pseudomonadota > Alphaproteobacteria > Hyphomicrobiales > Phyllobacteriaceae > Mesorhizobium > Mesorhizobium sp. WSM4814. Next base: position 414,514 of record NZ_JBVVQT010000002.1, on the reverse strand, counting down.
GCTGCCATCACGAATTTCCGGACCGTTGTGTGCATGCGGCCGAAGCAGAAATCCTCGCCGACCCGCGCAATGAATGGACGGTCGCCGACCGCTACGCGACCGACGCCATGTTCGACGCAATGCCGCAGGGCTGGGATGCCACGCGCTACCGGATCCACCCGGCGCCGGCCGATCGTTTGCTTGGAGAAGGCGATTTCGTCGATCTCGGCGACCGTGCCTTCGAGGTGATCCACACGCCGGGCCATTCACCCGGCGGCATTGCGCTCTACGAGAGGAAGACCGGCATCCTGCTTTCCGGCGACATCGTCTATGACGGCCCGCTGATCGACGATGTCTATCATTCCGCTGTCGACGACTATGTCGAGACGCTGCTGCGGATGCGCGAGCTTGATGTTGCGGTCGTGCATGGCGGCCACTTCCCGAGCTTCGGCAAAGTGCGCTACCGCCAGCTTATCGACGAGTATCTCGCACAGAAGCGGCAGGCCGGCTGCCATCTGCTGCAGGCGCGATAAGCACCGGCCTCTGGGTCGCGAGAAGTGCCTGGCGAATTCACAACGCCCTTTGCGGGCACGGCGTGCCGGCGGCATCGCCGCAGCGTGAGGCCGTTGGTTGGGGTCGCAAACTCGTCTGTTCCGACTGGCGCACCAGTTGGGCAAAGGCAAGCGCAAAACTTCCCAGCATCAAGACGATGACAATCAGGCGTGTTACCGGCAATAAATCGGTCCGACTAGCTGGCCCCACGCCGCCCATCCACTGCCGGCTAACATGGTCGATCCGGCTTTACGAGAGTTTAATTCCCGTCTTAACCATCACATTCGCTTGTCACTCGACACGATGCGCGAGCAGCAGGCCGGCGGCTCCTGCCAGCGCTGTGTCAAGCGGCGCCAGATGTCTCGCTTTGCAGATCTGCCAGCCCATGCTAACCCGGCGCTGGCGCGGCCCAAGCAACCGGTCGCCACCAACCGGTCGCCATCAACACTCGCCATTGGGGAGCCATGAACAAAGCCGCCAGCCGCTTCGCCTTCGTCTCGTCCGACACCGCCGACGCCAAGGCGGCGCTGGAGAGCCTTTCGGCGCGCTATGGCCAGGCACCCATCGAGGATGCAGAGATCGTCGTGGCGCTGGGCGGCGACGGCTTTCTGTTGCAGACCTTGCGCGACACGATGAGCACGGGAAAAAAGGTCTACGGCATGAACCGTGGCACCATCGGCTTCCTGATGAACGAATATCGCGCCAGCGGTTTGACCGGGCGCATCGCCGCGGCCGTTGCCGAAACGATCCGTCCGCTGGAGATGCAGGCGGTCACGGCTGAGGGCGAAACGATCTCGGCGCTGGCGATCAACGAGGTCGCGCTGTGGCGCCAGTCCTACCAGACGGCCAAGATCCGTATCACCGTGGACGGGCAAGTGCGGCTGGAGGAATTGAACTGCGACGGTGTGATGGTCGCGACGCCGGCCGGCTCGACCGCCTACAACCTTTCCGCGCATGGACCGATCCTGCCGCTCGACGCGCCGCTGCTGGCGCTGACCCCGGTCAGCCCGTTCCGCCCGCGCCGCTGGCGCGGCGCGCTGCTCTCCAATAAGTCGACCGTTCGCTTCGACATCCTGGAGGCGGAAAAGCGGCCGGTGAACGCCGCCGCCGACCACACCGAGGTGAAGGCCGTAACCTCGGTTACGGTGCAGGAATCGCCCACGGTAACAGCGACGCTGCTGTTCGATCCGAGCCACTCGTGGAACGAGCGCATTCTCGCCGAACAGTTCCGCTATTGAGCCGGCGCAGCGACAGCAGATCGATTAAGCATCGCGATTAAGGTTACGACTTCACAATCGTGCCGTCCCCCGCCTGTTTGTGTTGACAAATCGTGGGCTTGCGCCTACCTGCAATACCAATCTTGCAGGCGCGCGGCGCTTGCCGCGACCGCTTGCGTTGCGCCCCCGAACCAGCCAAAGACAGCCAAACTTGTCCTCAGACACCCAGATCGCTCAAGACGTGTTGACCTTCGCAGACCTCGGCCTGTCGCCGAAGGTCCTTTCCGCAGTCACCGACGCCGGTTACACCGAACCGACTCCGATCCAGGCCGGCGCAATTCCGCACGCCTTGCTCGGCAAGGATATTTTGGGCATCGCCCAGACCGGCACCGGCAAGACGGCCTCGTTCGTGCTGCCGATGCTGACCCGCCTCGAAAAAGGCCGGGCGCGCGCGCGCATGCCACGCACGCTGATCCTTGAGCCAACGCGCGAGCTTGCCGCGCAGGTTGAAGAGAACTTCATCAGATACGGCAAGAACCACAAGCTCAACATCGCGCTGCTGATCGGCGGCGTATCCTTCGACGAGCAGGACAAGAAGCTGGAGCGCGGCGCCGACGTGCTGATCGCGACGCCAGGCCGCCTGCTCGATCATCGCGAGCGCGGAAAACTCCTGCTCAACGGCGTCGAGATCCTGGTCATCGATGAGGCCGACCGCATGCTCGACATGGGCTTCATCCCCGACATCGAGCGCATCTGCGAGATGATCCCGTTCACCAGGCAGACGCTGTTCTTCTCGGCGACGATGCCGCCTGAGATCACCAAGCTCACCGAGAAATTCCTGCACGCGCCGGTGCGCGTCGAGGTCTCGAAGGCCGCGTCCGCCGCGACCAACATCATCCAGCGGTTGGTGAAATCCGGCTCGAAACCCTGGGACAAGCGCGAGACGCTGCGCAATCTGATAAAGGCCGAGGATGCGGAGCTGAAGAACGCCATCATCTTCTGCAACCGCAAGATCGAGGTCTCGGAGCTTTTCCGCTCGCTGCTGAAACATGATTTCGACGCCGGCGCGCTGCATGGCGACATGGACCAGCGCGCGCGCATGCAGATGCTGGCCAATTTCCGTGACGGCAAGCTGCGCTATCTCGTTGCGTCGGACGTCGCGGCGCGCGGCCTCGACATCCCCGATGTCAGTCACGTCTTCAATTACGACGTGCCGATCCACGCCGAGGACTATGTCCACCGCATCGGCCGCACCGGCCGCGCCGGCCGCTCGGGCAAATCCTTCACCATCGCCACCAAGTCCGACACCAAATACATCGACGCGATCGAACGGCTGATCGGCAACAAGATCGAGTGGCATGACGGCGATCTGTCGACAGTCGTCGCCAGCGAGAGCGGGGACGACGATGCTCCCCGCCGTGGCCGCGGCGCGCCGCGCCGCGCCGGCCGCAAGGACGATGGCAAGGAGAGGGGCGAACGCAGGCCACGCGAACGCCACGCCAAGCAAAGCGAAGCTGCAGCACCGGATGCGGCGCGCGAGGAACAGCCGGTGGCAGCCGAGCCCGCGGCCGCCGATGCCGGTGAGCGGCGCGCGCGCAAGGAAGCGATCCGCTCGGAAAACACCGAGCGCCACACTTCACCCGAACGCCAAGCTTCACCCGAACGCCAATCTTCCCCCGATCGCAAGGCTTCGCCCGATCGCCATCGCAACGAACAGCGCGCGCCGGAACGTGGCGACACCAGGCCGCAGCGCGACGGCAATCGCCCGGCCCGCCATCGCCAGGAAGACAACGATGGGACCGTCGGATTCGGTGACGACATGCCCGCGTTCATGCGCATCGTCGCCAAGGGCTGATCACAGCAGAAATTGGGCTGATCACAGCAGAAATTCTCAAAGACCAGCAAAAACGGCCCCTTGCGGGGCCGTTTTCATGTGCAAAGCCGTCTTCTTGCGTGTCTTGCTCAGGTGAGCGGTGAGAGCTGGATCTCGACGCGGCGGTTCTGGGCGCGGCCGGCGGCCGACGCGTTGGAGGCGATCGGACGCGTCTTGCCGAAGCCGGTGACGGCGAAGCGGCGGGTATCGACGCCCTGCCCGGACAGATAATTGGCGACCGCCAGCGCGCGGCGCTGCGACAGGTCGAAATTGTGTTCGTCGCCACCGGTCGAGTCGGTGTGGCCGAACACGTCGACGGTGGTCTGGCGGAACTTGTTCAGCACGAGTGCGACCGAATTCAGCACTTGATAGAAGCCGGGCTTCACCGCGTCCTGGTCGACGTTGAAGGTGATGTCGGACGGCATGTTGAGGATGATCTGGTCGCCGCTGCGGGTGACGCTGACGCCGGAACCCTGAAGCTGCCGGCGCAGTTCGGCCTCGTTCTGGTCCATCGTGGCGCCGATGGCGCCCCCAGCGAGAGCGCCGACGCCAGCGCCGATCAGCGCATTGCGGCGATCGTTGCCGCCGGCAAGCAGGCCAAGTCCCGCACCCGCCAGCGCGCCGATGCCGGCGCCGGCCGCAGTGTTGGAAACTTTCTGTTGTCCGGTATACGGATCGGTGGTGGTGCAGGCACTCACGAGCACAGCCGTCGCCACTGCGACGAGCACAGTCTTTTTCATCAGGTAGTCCCTCTCCAGTCCGCGGTCCCACCAGTGGCGCGCCGCATCCCTTGTGCGTCCAAGTGGACGCACGTCGCTTTATGCTTGTAACATGAAATGCGGCGAAAAATGGAAGGGGAAAAGCGGCTGGCCACGGCTTTTCCCGGTCAATTCAACCGCCGCTATTTGCGCAATTCCGATCGGCTGGCAGAGACTGTCGGCTACCAGAGATTCTTGCCGTCGATGACGACGACCTCGACCTGATCGAGGTCGAAATCGTCGAACAGGCGCGAATTCACGCTGATTTTCGGATTGTCGAAATCCGGCTTGCCGGTCGACCAGTCCGGCGTTTCGGTGGAGGTGCCGCAGCCGCAGGTGGCGCAGAAACCATGTTTTACCGTTTTCGAGCCCCATTGATAGAAAGAGACATTCTTGAGCGGGCTGGTGAGCTTAAATTGCGACGGGACGTAATAGGCCCACAACGAGCCGCGTTTCGAGCAGAAGGAGCAGGTGCATTGCGTCACGGTTAGCGGCGCTTCCGAAACCTCGAACGTCGTCGCCCTGCAGTGGCAGCTTGCCTTTATGGTCATGACGCCTCCCTCGCGATTGCTTCGCGCCAGCGCGGTAAGGCAACATAAAGAGGCGCCGTTGACAACCGTCTGTCAGCAGACTCGGCTTACCTGCGTCGGACGCGTGGCGCGCTTCACTCTTTTTGATGCATGTCGTATCCCAAAACCGCTGCGCACCCTCGGGTCAGGCCATGGCCCGCTTGGCGCAAGCTTTTGGGGGCAAGCCTTTGGGCGACATGCATCAAAACGACGACGGTGGCACGAACAGGCAGATGGTCTTTCCGTCATTGGCGCCGGCGACCGAACACCAGTGATATTCGCCGTCGGGCGAATTCTTGATCCGTGCATCGCTGTAGCCCACGACCTCGCCTGTTCCCTTGATGACATAGCCCTCCGGACGCTCGCTGATCGACGTCTGCGAGACCGCGCGGCAATCATAGCCGGAGCAACAGGAGAATGGGTAACTCCAGCCTTGCGGCTTCGCTGCAGTCGGCGTGGCGTCGTGGGCCAAAGCCGGCGCTGCGAATACAATGGTGGCGGCCGTCAGAACCACCACCGCAATGATCGAATTCAGGAGGCGGCGCGCCGTCTTGACGGCAGAGGCCAGTCGGGTTGTGGAAGCAGGCATGGGCGCAATTCCTATCACCGAGTTATCAAGCGTTTCGCTTGCCCGTTCTTGGAACGTATCTTCCCAGTGGCCGGCTCGTCAGGTCGCAGATACGCCGCGTCCGGCCATAAATGCTTTTTCCCCCAACGTTCGGATGCTGGCCTGATTCCTTTGCTGGCGCAAGAAATTGCTGTGCAATCGAGCGCCGACATCTGCAGCCGGAACCAGCCTGCCGGGGCTGACGAGAGTGACTTCATCAACCCCGGCAGTGGGATCGCGCGGATAACGAGATTGAACTCGCGGTGGTTCCGGGCCAGGCGACGGCAGGCCTGCAACAATGAACCCGGAGGTAGAAGTAATTGTCGAAAATTCGATGAAAAAACAAAGCCATAAAGCAGCCGCTCAATTACAGTGAAGAGCCTGTTACTCTAGCGTGATGTTCCTGCTGCTTGGGGCTTAGAAGCTTCAGTCGATATCGGCCACCACTTCGCCGGCGCCGCCCTCGATGCGCTGCGACAGCGAGGCCTCCATGAAATCGTCGAGGTCGCCGTCCAGCACGCTCGACGGGCTTGTGCTCTCGACGCCCGTGCGCAGATCCTTCACCAACTGATAGGGCTGCAGAACGTAGGATCGGATCTGATGGCCCCAGCCGATATCGCTCTTCGACGCTTCGGTGGCGTTGGCCACCGCCTCGCGCTTCTTCAGTTCTTCCTCGTAGAGCCGCGAACGCAGCATCTCCCAGGCCTTCGCCTTGTTCTTGTGCTGGGAGCGCTCAGCCTGGCAGGCGACCGCGATGCCGGTGGCGAGATGGGTGATGCGGACCGCTGAATCGGTCGTGTTGACGTGCTGGCCGCCCGATCCGGACGAACGATAGGTGTCGATGCGGACATCCGATTCGGAAACGTCAATCTCGATCGTATCGTCGATCACGGGATAGACCCAGACGCTGGCGAAGGAGGTGTGACGGCGCGCATTGCTGTCATAGGGCGAAATACGCACCAGACGGTGAACGCCGGATTCCGTCTTCAGCCAACCATAGGCGTTGTGGCCCTTGATCAGCAGCGTGGCGGACTTGATGCCGGCCTCTTCGCCGTCATGCACTTCCAGCACCTCGACCCTGAAGCGGCGCCGCTCGGCCCAACGCGTGTACATGCGCAGGAGCATCGAGGCCCAGTCCTGGCTTTCGGTGCCGCCGGCGCCGGCATGGATTTCGAGATAGCTGTCGTTGGCGTCGGCCTCGCCCGAAAGCAGCGTCTCGATCTGGCGGGCCTTTGCTTCGCCGCGCATCGAGCGGATCGCCGCTTCCGCCTCGGCGACGACACCCTCATCGCCCTCTTCCTCGCCAAGCTCGATCAAGCCGATATTGTCTTCCAGCGCCTGGGTGAGGCCTTTGACTGCGGCGATGCCTTCCTCGAGGCCCTGGCGCTCACGCATCAGCTTCTGCGCCTCCAGCGGTTCGTTCCAGAGGCTCGAATCCTCGGCACGCACATTCAGGTATTCAAGCCGCTTTATGGCTTGATCCCAGTCAAAGATGCCTCCTCAGCAGGGTTATCGCCTGCCTGATTTCGTCGACAATATTCTGCGTTTCCGCGCGCATGGCTGGCCGTTCTGTCCTGTGCTGAAATGGTGCCCTGTCGCTTGAGCAGAGCTTGGGTTGGCGCGATACATAGGGACGGCACCGCCGCCTGTAAAGCGAAATGGGCCGGCTCGAAAACCGGCCCAAATACCCTATCCTATGTCAGTAGAGCCCGCCGCCGCCGGACTGGATGGCCTGGTTGGCCTGTGGCGACAGCGCGCCGCCGGAGGCGTTGGAGCCGTCCTCACCCATGCCGATCACCCAATAGCTGTCGGCGGGGCCGGTGCCCGGCTTGAAGGCTTCGATAAAGGCGCCGGCGTCGTCCGGGTTGGCCCGCATGCCGGTTTTGCGATTGATGGCGATCAGTTTCATGCCTTCGGGAACCTGGAAATCGACATTGGGCGTGCCGTCCAGCGCCACGCGCATGAAGTCCTTGAAGATCGGCGCAGCAAGGCCGCCGCCGGTCGCGCCCTTGCCAAGACCTTTGGGCTGATCATAGCCCATATAAAGGCCGACAACGAGGTTGGGCGTATAGCCGATGAACCAGGTATCCTTCTCGTCGTTTGTCGTTCCAGTCTTGCCGGCGATGTGGCGGCCGAGTTCGGCAACGGTAGCGCCGGTACCGCGCTCGACGACGCCCTCCATCATCGAAGTGATCTGATAGGCGGTCATCGGATCGAGCACCTGCTCGGAATTGTCGACCAGTTCCGGCTCAGGCTGGTTCTGCCATTCAGCCGCATTGCAATTTTTGCAGCCGCGTTCGTCCTGCCTGTAGACCGTCTTGCCGTAGCGGTCCTGGATCCGGTCGATCAGCGTCGGCTTGATCGACTTGCCGCCGTTGGCCATGATCGAATAGGCCGATACCATGCGCATCACGGTCGTCTCGCCCGACCCCAGCGCCATCGGCAGATACGGCGCCAGTCGGTCATAGACGCCGAAGCGCTCGGCATATTCGGCGACCAGTTTCATGCCCATGTCGTTGGCCAGGCGCACCGTCATCAGATTGCGCGACCTCTCGATACCGGACCGCAAGGTCGCCGGGCCCGCAGTCCTTCCATCGTAGTTTTTCGGCGTCCAGGTCGTGTTGCCGCTCTTGATGGTGATCGGGCCATCCATGATCACCGAAGCCGGCGTATAGCCATTGTCGAGAGCGGCCGCATAGACGATCGGCTTGAACGACGAACCCGGCTGGCGCATGGCCTGCGTGGTACGGTTGAATTCGGATAGCGAATAGGAGAACCCGCCGACCATGGCCAGAACGCGCCCGGTATGCGGATCCATGGCGATCAGGCCGCCCTCCACTTCGGGGGCCTGGCGCAAGATATAGGCCCCATCCGTGTCTTCTTTCTTCTGCACGAAGATGACGTCGCCAGGCTTCAGCACGTCCGCCGGCGATTTGGCCTTGACGGTCTTGCCGCCGACCACATGACGCATGGCGAAGCTCATATCCTCGCGGCTGACGGTGCCTTCGACGCGATCCTTGACAAGTTCGCCCGAGATCTGCCGGGTCGGCCGAAGGCCGATCGACAGACCGCTCTCCGAGCTGTCGAGCACGACAGCGAGCGACCATTCGGGCACGTCGTCCAGTCCCTTGACTTCGCTCAAAGGCACGCCCCAGTCGCCGGACGGGTCGATGGTCTTCACCGGCCCACGATAGCCGCGCAGCGTATCGAACTTCATCAGGCCGTTCTGCATGGCTTTGCGGGCGATGAGCTGCATCTTGGGATCGAGCGTCGTACGGACGGACAGGCCGCCCTCGTAGAGCGCATTCTCGCCGTAGCGCGCGCTGATCTGGCGACGCACCTCCTCGGTGAAATATTCGCCGGCGAACAGATAGGTGCCGGAGCGGCGTGGCTTGACGCCGAGCGGCTCGGCCTTGGCCTTGGCGCCTTCCTCTTGCGTGACGTAGCCGTTGCCGACCATCTGGTCGATCACCCAGTTGCGGCGCTCGATGGCGCGGTCGGCATATTTGAAGGGGTGATAGTTGGAGGGGCCCTTTGGCAAAGCCGCCAGATAGGCCGTCTCCGCCACGGTGAGTTCATTCACCGCCTTGTCGAAATAGGTGAGCGCTGCGCCGGCGACGCCATAAGCGCCGAGCCCGAAGAAAATCTCGTTAAGGTAGAGCTCGAGGATGCGGTCCTTCGAATAGGCCTGCTCGATGCGGAAGGCGAGGATCATCTCCTTGATCTTGCGCTCGTAGGTCTGGTCCGAGGACAACAGGAAGTTTTTCGCCACCTGCTGGGTGATCGTCGAGGCGCCGACCTGGCGCTTGCCCGAGCCAGCATTCTGCAGATTGACCATGACTGCGCGGCCAAGGCCGGTCATATCGATGCCGGGGTGATTGTAGAAGTTCTTGTCCTCGGCAGACAGGAAGGCCGCCTTGACACGATCCGGCACCGCCTGGATCGGCAAATACAGGCGCCGCTCGCGCGCATATTCGGCCATCAGCGCACCGTCGGACGCATGGATGCGGGTCGTCACCGGCGGTTCATACTTGGCCAGGACCTCGTAATCGGGCAAATCCTTCGACAAATGGCTGATATAGATCGCCACTCCGGCCGCGACCAAAAGGGCCAGCGCGGTGCCGATGCCGAAGAAATAGCCAATAAGACGAATCATGCCCGCTCCAGTCCTTGGTTCGGGAATTGCCTAAACGAAGCCGCCTTTCGCGCAAGCTTTCGAGACGATCCCGACCGGTAATCGAAAATCCATGTCGCCACCATGTGGGCAAAATGCGGCAGCCTGGAATTTCGGCTTCGAATGGCGAAAATATAAGTGCAAAGTGTTGTCGTCGTGCAACGCTGCCTCTGGTTGTGGCGAGGACTGGCATCTCAGCCTCCGGTTCCGGCTCCGGCCTTGGCTGAAGCGAACAGGGCGATGGCATTGGTTATGCTCTGGGCCGCCTTGCTGCGCCAATCGGCGCTGAGCAGTTGCGCCTCGTCCTTGGCGTTCGACAGATAGCCGAGTTCGACCAGCACGGAGGGGACATCCGGCGCCTTCAACACCTTGAAGCTGGCCGAACGCTGGGGATTGTTGATGAGGCCGACGCTGGTGGAAAGCTGGCCGACCAGCGTTTGGGCGAAACTCATCGAGAAACTGTGCGTCTCGCGGCGAATCAGGTCGATCAGGATGTCGGTTACTTCCTTGTTGTCGTCCTTGATTTCCATGCCGGCGAATTGGTCGGAAAGGTTTTCACGGTCGGCGAGCGCCTGCGCTTCGGGATCGGAAGCCTTGTCGGAGACGGTGTAGACGGTCGCGCCGCGGAGGCCCTTGACCCTGATCGTGTCGGCGTGGATCGAAATGAGCAGATCGGCCTCGTGCTGGCGGGCAATGCGCACGCGGTCGTCCAGCCGCAGGAATTGGTCCGTCTCGCGCGTCATGAACACGTCGTATTTGCCGACTGCGGCGAGTTTGTCCCGCAATTCGGTGGCGAAAGCGAGCGTGACGTTCTTCTCGACGGTGCCGTTCATGCCCTCGGCGCCGCCGTCGATGCCGCCATGGCCTGGATCGATGACGACGGTGAAGCGATGGCCTGGATTGGAGACAGGGCCGGTGCCGACCCTGCCGCCCTTGTCGGAGGAGACCGTCGAGCCGGTGGTCAACGCCTGATTGGCAAGAGCGGCGTCGAACTCCCGCACGGACGCCGCCGACATGTCGATGGCGATGCGGTAGCCGTTGCCGTCATCGTTCTTGAGCACGTCGAACCTGTCGACGGCGAACGGACCCTTGCCGGTGAGAATCAGCCGCGACACGCCCTCGCCGAGATCGCCGTAGCGCACGCTCCTGACCAGGCCGCGCGCCTTCACGTCCTTGGCATTGATGGCGAATCTCGTGCTTGGCAGGTCGACGACCAGACGGTGGGGGCCGCGCAGCAGGAACCATTTGACGTCGGGCTCACGATCGAAATTCATGACGATGCGCATCTTGGTGGCGTCACCGGCCATTTTGTAGCTCGTCACTGCCAGCGGCACGTCGGCGGCAAAGGAAACTGGCGAAAGAGCCAGGCAAACGACAACCAGCAACAGCAGACAAGCAGCGCGGAAGAAGTGGGCAGCGCGGAAGCGGGCACCTCGCAAGTGGGCAGCGCGGAAGTAGGCGGCGTAGAAAAAAATGCCTCCGGCGCGACCACTCATGTGCGTGAAGACTGCCAGTGCCATCTCTTCCAGTCGCTCCGGTTTGGCGTGAGGCGCCCGATCCTGTTGTCGGCCAATCTTGCTTGTCGGAGTGTCGTCGTCTTGTCGAAACGCTGGTCAGGCCGCGAACTCGATTAACGGTTGGTAACCAGAGAAGGTTAACCAAGCCTTTTCACGCAACGCTTAAAGCCGTGCTTCCGTTGCGGAACTGCATTTTGCCGGCATCGGAAATCGGGGTTGCCTTCCAACCCGCCAAATCATAAAAGCGATGGTGGATCACTGCAATCCTGGAACCGTCCTTCTCCGCAGCTTCCTGCTACAGGTGAGATGAACGACGGCTCCTTTCGCGTCAGGCGAAAAAGGCAACAGGTGATCGCGACGAATTTCGCAGGTGTAAGCCCGTGGCGGGGGAAGCGCCTGCGTGAGGAAAACGGCCGGGATTGTCCCGCGCCGGCTCTGTACGAGCAAACAAGCTGGTCCGGTTTTCCCGGGCTTTGGTTCAAAAAGGTTCTGCTGGTTACGATGGCTTCAAGCGCAATCATGGAAAGGTCCGCAGCAAACCGCGCCATTATGGCTGCGGGCGGCACCGCCATGGCGCTCAGGCAGCGGCCGGCGGACATTCAATTGCCCGGCACCCATGTTCATCCACACTCACAGCGGCGGGCTTTGCCTCGCAAGCTGCGGCTGACGGCTGCCGGGGGGAAACGAAATAATGCCCAACAAAATGCTGATAGACGCCTCCCACCCGGAGGAAACACGAGTTGTCGTCGTTCGCGGTAACCGTATTGAAGAATTCGACTTTGAATCCCAGGACAAGAAGCAGCTCAAAGGAAATATCTACCTCGCCCGCGTAACCCGCGTCGAACCCTCGCTTCAGGCAGCCTTTGTCGAATATGGCGGCAACCGTCACGGTTTCCTCGCCTTCAGTGAAATTCATCCCGACTACTACCAGATTCCGGTCGCCGACCGTCAGGCGCTGCTGCGCGCGGAAGCGCAGGAGGCTGAAGACGAGGACGATGAGGACGGTGATGGCGACGATCGCCAGAACCGCGATCGCGGCCGGCGCGGACGCCGCCGCGGCGGCAAGAGCCGCGACCGAGGCGAACACAAGCGTGATGCAGGTGCGGCCGATTCGGACGCTTCTGGCGATTCCAATGACAGCGGGTCCAATGACAGCGGGTCCAATGACAGCGGCTCCAATGAGGGCGGCGAACACGGCGAGGATGCGGTCGCGCAGAACGTCGATGCCTCAGAAAAAGTCGACACGCCGTCCGCTGCTTCGGAACATGGCGAGGATGTCGCCAGTCATAGCGAGGCAAGTCCTGATGAGACGAGCCGTGACGAGACTGGCCATGGCCGTGACGAAACTGGCGGTGACGAGACTGGGCCTTCCGAAGGCGGTCCGAATTCCATCGCCGCCAGCATCGAATCGGATGTGATTTCCGAAGCCGTGCCGCAGGCTGATGCGGCCGGCGAAGCCACCTCCACCGACAATGATCGCGGCATGCTGGAAGAAGTGCAGTCATCGCATTCGGATGACCATGAGGTCGAATCGGTCGGCGCCGAGGATGCGCTGGAAGAAGCGCGCAACCGCCGCAAGCCGGTGCGCCGCCAGTACAAGATCCAGGAAGTGATCAAGCGCCGGCAGATCCTTCTGGTGCAGGTCGTCAAGGAAGAGCGCGGCAACAAGGGCGCGGCGCTCACCACCTACCTGTCGCTTGCCGGCCGCTATTCGGTGCTGATGCCGAACACGGCGCGCGGCGGCGGCATCTCGCGCAAGATCACCAACGCGCAGGACCGCAAGCGGCTGAAGGAGGTCGTCGCCGATCTCGAAGTGCCGCAGGGCATGGGCGTCATCCTGCGCACGGCCGGCGAAAGCCGCACCAAGGCCGAGATCAAGCGCGACTACGAATATCTGATGCGGCTTTGGGAAAACGTCCGCAACCTGACGCTGCAGTCGACGGCCCCTGCCCTCGTCTACGAGGAAGGCAGCCTGATCAAGCGCTCGGTGCGCGACCTCTACAACAAGGACATCGACGAGATCCTGGTCTCCGGCGAAGAGGGCTATCGCGAGGCCAAGGATTTCATGCGCATGCTGATGCCGAGCCACGCCAAGGTCGTGCAGCCGTTCCGCGACACGACGCCGATCTTCGTGCGCAACGGCATCGAGGCGCAGCTCGACCGCATGCTGCAGCCGCAGGTGACGCTGAAGAGCGGCGGCTACATCATCATCAACCAGACCGAAGCGCTGGTCGCCATCGACGTCAATTCGGGCCGCTCCACCAAGGAGCACTCGATCGAGGACACAGCGCTTCACACCAATCTGGAAGCGGCCGAGGAGGTCGCACGGCAGCTGAGGCTGCGCGATCTCGCCGGCCTGATCGTCATCGACTTCATCGACATGGAGGAGAACCGCAACAACCGCTCCGTCGAGAAGCGGCTGAAGGATCACCTCAAGAACGATCGCGCCCGCATCCAGGTCGGCCGCATCTCGCATTTCGGCCTGATGGAGATGTCGCGCCAGCGCATCCGTGCCAGCGTGCTGGAATCGACGATGAAGCCTTGCCCGCATTGCGGCGGCACCGGCCATGTGCGGTCCGATTCGTCCGTCGCGCTGATGGTGGTGCGGGCGATCGAGGAATTCCTGCTCAAGGATTCGCGCAGCCACATCACGGTGCGGACGCCGGCGGCGACCGCGCTCTATGTGCTCAACCACAAGCGCGGCACGCTGGTGGAGCTCGAAAACCGCTTCGGCCTGACCATCACCGTCGAGGCCGACGATACGGTCGGCGCCCAGCACTATGCGATCTTCCGCGGCGCGCTGGCCGAAAAGCCTGAAGGCTTCGTCGAGGTGCGGACCTTGCCCGCCTATGTCGAGCCGGAAGAGCCCGCCGACGAAATCGTCATCGAGGAGGAGGAAGACGAGGTCGTTGCACCGGCGGAGCAACCGCGCCAGGCGCAGCAGCCGCAGCAGCCAAGGCCCAGCGAGGATGGCGAAGGCCGCGACCGCAAGCGCCGCAAGCGCCGCAGACGGCGCGGCGGCAAGGATCGCGACCGCGAGCATGGCGCCCCCGTGGAAGGTGCGTCCATCTCGGCCACTGCCGATGGCGTCTCCGAGGCCGCAAGCGATGAAGGCGCCGAAGCAGACCACGAGGACCAGGTCGGCGTCACCGAGGCGGTGGAAGCGTCGGATGACGGGCAAGAGCCTGAAGGTCGGGAGCCTGATGAAGGTCTGGAGCCTGACGAAGGTCTGGGCAAGAAGCGTCGGCGCGGCAAGCGCGGCGGCAAGCGCAATCGCCGTGAAGACGGCGAAGGCGAGGTCGATGCAGGCACTGCCGAGTCGGCTGACCGTCCCGAGGTCTTGGAGGCCGTCTCCGGCGAACCGGCAGCAGCAACGCCGGTCGAAGCCACGCCGGTCGAAGAGCCTGTCGACCTTGCTCCAGCCAATGACGACATGCCAAGCGCCGAAAAGCCGAAGAAGCCGCGCCGCGCTGCCAAGCCGAAGAAGGCCGCGGCGGACGTCGTTGCCGAGACGCCGGTAGCGAAGCCGGAAATTTCTGCCGAGGCTCCCGCAGCTGTTTCAGAGGAAACAGCCGTGGCCGCCGTCGACGAGAAACCGAAGGTCCGCCCATCGCGACGCAAGCCCGTACCGGTCGATGCTCCGGTTGAGCCGATCGTGTCCTCGACTGTTGCCGAAGAGGAAAAGACCGAGGAGAAGCCGAAGCGTGCCGGCTGGTGGCAGCGGAAAGGCTTTTTCTAAGCTTTTCGGTAGGTTATCCTGATCTTTTGAACAAAAAAATCCCGCGCTGTCCCATCGACAGCGCGGGATTATTCTTGTCTGAAGCCGGCCAATCTCTATGGCGCGAAAACCGACCAGTTCATCATCTTCGCCAGCCTTTCCAGCGCAATCGACCCCAGCCTGGAATTGCCGTTGGCGTTGAGGCCGGGCGACCAGACGGCGAGCGAGGCCACGCCCGGCACGATTGCTAAAATGCCGCCGCCGACGCCGCTCTTGCCCGGGATGCCGACGCGGAAGGCGAAATCGCCTGAGCCGTCATAGTGGCCGCAGGTCAGCATCATCGCGCCGATGCGGCGCGCGCGCTCGGCCGACACCACGGAATGGCCAGTCGCCGGGTTCTTGCCGCCACTGGCGAGGAAGCGGCCGGCCAGGGCAAGTTGCCGGCAGCTCATCGCGATGGCGCAATGGTGGAAATAGACGCCCAGCGCCAGATCCGGCGCGTGGCTGAGATTGCCGAAGGATTTCATGTAGTTGGCGAGCGCCAAATTGCGAAAACCGGTGGCTCGTTCCGAAGCCGCGACCTCGCGGTCGATGATGATGGTCTCGTCGTCGGCCAGGAACTGGATGAAGCGCAGGATCTCGCCGATCGCCTCGCGCGGCTGGTGGCCGGCGAGCAGAATGTCGGAAATGACGATGGCGCCGGCATTGATGAACGGATTGCGCGGAATGCCGTTCTCGTGCTCGAGCTGGACGATCGAGTTGAACGGGTTGCCCGAAGGCTCGCGCCCGACACGCTGCCACAACGCGTCGCCGACATTGCCAAGCGCCAGTGTCAGCGTGAACACCTTCGAAATGCTCTGGATCGAAAACGGCTCATCGGCGTCGCCCGCCATCAGCACGCGACCGTCATTGGTCACCGCGGCAATGCCGAACTTTTTCGGATCGACCTTGCCGAGCTGCGGAATGTAGGTCGCGACGTTGCCGCGATCGGTGCGCTCGGCCATTTCGGCGGCAATCTCGGTCAAAGCCTGCTCGAGGTCCGGCATCACGCTATCTCAGCCAGCGCTCGATGCGCATCATCGCCTCGACCATCTCGTCGTGGCTGCCGGCGTAGGAAAAGCGCATGGCTCGATGGCCTTGAAGCGGATCGAAATCGCGGCCGGGCGTCGCCGCCACATGCGCCTCGGCCAGCATCTTGCGCGCGAAGGCCATGCTGTCGTTGGTGTGCCTGGTGACATCGCAGAAGGCGTAGAACGCCCCGTCCATCGGTGCCGCCAGGGTAAAGCCGAGTTCGGGCAGGCGTTGCATCAAAAGCTCGCGATTGCCCGCGTAGCGCGCCTTCACAGCCTCCAATTCCGCGGTTGCCTTGAACGCCTCGATCGCGGCGATCTGGGACAGTTCGGGCGGTGAGATGTAGAGACTCTGGGCGATGCGCTCGACCGGCCGCACCAAGGGTTCCGGCAGCACCATCCAGCCGATGCGCCAACCGGTCATGCAGTAGTATTTCGAGAAGGAATTGATCACCGTCACGTCAGGGCCGCAGGCAAGTGCTGTGCTGTCCGGCGCAGCGTAAGCCAGCCGATGGTAGATCTCGTCGGAGATCACGGCGATGCCGAGCTCTTGTGCCGTCGTCACCAGCGCCGACAGCTCGTCGGCGGGGATAATCGCCCCGGTCGGATTGGCCGGGCTGGCAAACAACACGCCCTTCAGCGTCTTTTCGCGATGCGCAGCCTTCAGATGCTCGGCGTGGAGATAGGCATCACCGTCGAGCTCGATCTCGACGATCTCGATGCCGAGCGCGGCCATGATGTTGCGATAGGCCGGATAACCGGGTGCGGCGATGGCGACACGGTCGCCTGGATCGAACATCGCCAGAAATGCCAGGTTGAAGGCGGCCGACGATCCGGTGGTGACGGCGATCCGGCCGGGTGAAACGGCCAGCCCGTAGTGGTCGGCATAATGCTGCGCGATAGCCTCGCGCAGGCCCGCAAGACCCAATGCGTCGGTGTAGCCGATGCGCCCCATCTTCAATGCGTTCGTCGCCGCTTGCCTGACTCCGGCCGGCGCCGGATCGGACGGCTGGCCAACGGCCATGGAAACGACCGGCACGCCCGTGGCCTTCAGCCGATTCGCTTCCGCCAGAACGTCCATGGCGTGGAACGGCTCGACGTGGCCGCGACGCGAAAGCGATACAACCATTTGACCTCATTTCCTTGTTCGCCCTTGGGTCCGCCCTTTGGGTCAGCCCTTTGAGATCGCCCATCGGCCGGCGCTTGCCGGCTGCCGGCGCCGAGCTTTGGCGTCCCGCGCCGCACAAATGCCCGATTGATGTGAGGTTCACAAGTTCAGTAAAGTTTCAGTGCCGACTTTTCATCCTTCACCCGCTCGTCTACCAGTGGACCTGCCATGTTGAGCCGACCCAAATCGACGATAGCCAGGGCAGCACGCGCCTTCGCGACGCTTTCGCTTGCCGCGACGGTCGCTGTGACCGGCACCGTCAGCGCTTTTGCGCAAAATGTGCCGGTGGTGCGCGATGCCGAGATCGAGGCGCTGGTGCGCGCCTATGCGCGGCCGATCTTCAGGGCCGCGGGCCTGCCGGAAGACGGCGTCGACATCGTGCTGGTCAACGACCAGAGTTTCAACGCCTTCGTTGCCGGGTCCCGCCTGTTCATCAACACCGGCGCCCTGATGTCGGCGGAGACGCCCAACGAGATCATTGGCGTCATCGCCCATGAAGCCGGCCATATCGCCGGTGGCCACCAGCAAAAATTGCGCAACCAGCTCGAACGCGCCAAGACGATGGCCATCATCGCGACGCTGCTTGGCGCCGGTGCCATGGTTGCCGGCGCCACCAGCAAAAGCCGGGGCCTGGCCGGCGCCGGCATGGGGGTTGCAGCTGGCGGCGGCGAGATGGCGCAGCGCAGCATCCTCGCTTATCAGCGCACCGAAGAGATGACCGCCGACCGCTCGGCGATAACCTATCTCAATGCCACCGGCCAGTCCGGCCTGGGCATGCTGAAGACCTTCGGCCGCTTTCAGAGCGCACTTTCGCTGTCGGGGGCGCAGGTCGACCCCTACCGGATCAGCCATCCGCTGCCGCGCGAACGCATTGCCAACCTCGAAGTCCTGGTCAAAAAAAGCCCCTACGTCGAAAAGGTCGATCCGCCGGCGCTGCAGCAGCGGCACGACATGATGCGCATCAAGATCGCTGCCTATATGGGAGGTCAGGCCGCCGCATCGCGGCTGATGCGCAAGATGCCGGGAAGCCTCGCCTCGCAATATGGCGACGCGCAGACGAGCTTCCTTTTCGGCAATCTGGCCGGGGCGCTTGCCAAGACCAACGCGCTGATCAAGGCACAGCCGAAGAACCCCTATTTCCAGGAATTGCGCGGCGACATCCTGATGAAGGCGAACAAACCGAAGGCTGCCGCGGAAGCCTATGCCAAGGCGGTCAGCCTCGACCCAGCGCGATCCGGGCTGCTGCCGGTTTCCTACGGCCAGGCGCTGATGGCAGTCGGCACGCCCGATTCCCTGGAGAAAGCGGTGGTGCAGATCAACAAGGGTCTCGCGCGCGACCGAGAAAACGCCGTCGGTTACCGCCATCTTGCGCAGGCCTATGGCGAGCTTGGCAACATTCCGGCCGCCGACCTTGCGACCGCCGAAGGCCATTTCTATTCTGGCGCCTACAAGGATGCCAAGATCTTCGCAATGCGCGCGCAGATGAAAATGAAGCGTGGCGAGCCGGGCTGGATCCGCGCGCAGGACATCATAAACTACGCACCATCAGGCAAGAAAAAGTGAACCTTCCGGCCGTGCGCGGCGACAAGTAGTTGGACCAATCGGGTAGTCGAACCAATCGGGTAGTCGGGCCAATCGGGTCGGACAACCCGGCCGGAAACCAGGCAAGAGGATCAGGATGATGAAGAAGGCAATTCTGCTGGGCACCACGGGCGTGGCGGTCGCTCTCGCCATGCTGGGTTTCGGGTTCGTGACCGGAAGTCCGCAGACGGCAAAGGCCGATGCCGCGCAGATCGCCCAGGCAGCCTCCGCCGACACCAAGATCGACCGGGCTGAAGTCGAAGGCATCATCCGCGACTATCTGCTGAAGAACCCGGAAGTGCTGCTGGAAGCTCAGGAGGCGCTCGAGGCCAAGCAGAAGGAGGCGCAGCGCGTCGCCAGTCTCGACGTCATCAAGGATGCCAAGGACCAGATCTTCAACTCGGCCTTCGACGGCGTCGTCGGCAATCCGAACGGCAAGGTCACCATCGTCGAATTCTACGACTACAATTGCGGCTACTGCAAACGCGCCATGGAGGACATGCAGACGCTGACGACAGCCGATCCGGATCTGCGCTTCGTGCTCAAGGAGTTCCCGATCCTCGGCCCGGATTCGCAGAAGGCAAGCGTCGTCTCGATGGCCTTCCACCTGATGATGCCGGAGAAATACGGCGAGTTCCACAACGCGTTGCTCGGCGCCCAGGGACGCGCCACCGAAGCGGCGGCCATCAAGGTAGCGCTTTCGCTCGGCGCCGACGAAGCGACGCTGCGCGAGAAGATGAAGGATCCGTCGATCGCCGAGGCCCTCTCCAAGACCTATGATCTTGCCAACAAGCTGGCCATCACCGGAACGCCCTCCTATGTGGTCGGCAACGAGGTGGTGTTCGGTGCGCTCGGCCAGGACGTGCTGGCGAAGAAGATCGAAGCGGCCAAGGCCGCACTCTGATCGGCGGCTGGCTTTCTGCGCATGCCATTTTCCGCCTGTTGTGGACAGCGAAAGAACCCACTTGCGCTCTTTTCGCAGGCGTCTAAGCCCATTATAGAGGCCCAGTGCGCCGACTGATGCCGGCGCTGATGTGGTGGATTTGAAGTTCCTGCTGCTTTGGTGGCGTCAGTGTTCAGGAACTTTAAATCCACCACATCAGAAATGTATAAATTGCCAGTGTGGCTTTGAAGCCGAAATTCGTTCAAAGCGCTGCTCTAAGGTATTGCGAATTTCGGATTCGAAACCACACCGGGAAAAGGTCGGAATTTTTGAAAACGGTTTTCGTCCTGAACGGTCCCAACCTCAACGCGCTCGGCAAACGCGAGCCCGGCATCTATGGCGGCAAGACGCTGGCCGCGATCGCCGACGATTGCAAGCAGGCAGGTGCGGCACTTGGGCTCGAGATCGATTTCCGTCAGTCGAACCATGAGGGCGACCTCGTCGACTGGATACAGGAAGCCGCCGACAAGGCTGTCGGCATCGTCATCAATCCGGGCGCCTACAGCCACACCTCGATCGCCATTCACGACGCCATCCGCTCCGTCGCGCCATTGCCCGTCGCCGAAGTTCATCTTTCCAACATCCATGCGCGGGAATCATTCCGCCACGTCTCCATGGTCTCGCCGGTCGCCGTCGGCGTGATCTGCGGGTTCGGGCCGCTCGGCTACACACTGGCGCTGCAGGCGCTGGCCGCACGCCTATGACCGGCCAACAAACAGAAGGCTCGAAAATGTCGATAAAAAAGAATGGTGTTGACCAGCAGCTTATCCGCGATCTGGCGGGCATACTGAACGACACCAACCTCACCGAGATCGAGGTCGAGCTGGGCGACTTGAAGGTGCGCGTGTCGCGACAGGCGCCGGCCGTCCATGCGGTCGCCGCAGCGCAGCCCGCCTATGCGCCGCCGGCAGCGCAGCCGGCTGGCGCAGCCGCCCCGGCAGCGGCCGACGTGTCCAAGAACGCAGTGGCCTCGCCGATGGTCGGCACCGCCTACCTGGCGCCATCGCCCGACGCCAAGGCGTTCATCGAAGTCGGCCAACAGGTCAAGGAAGGCCAGACGCTGCTGATCATCGAGGCGATGAAGACGATGAACCAGATCCCCTCGCCGCGTGCCGGAACGGTGACGGCGATACTGTTCGAGGATGCGCAGCCGGTCGAATATGGCATGCCGCTCGTCGTGATCGAGTAGAGCCGGGAACAGCCGAAAAATGTTCCAGAAAATCCTCATCGCCAATCGCGGCGAAATCGCTCTGAGGGTGCTGCGCGCTTGCAAGGAGCTCGGCATCCAGACGGTGGTGGTGCATTCCACCGCCGACGCCGACGCCATGCATGTGCGGCTCGCCGACGAGAGCGTCTGCATCGGCCCACCGCCGTCGCGCGACAGCTATCTCAACATCCACCAGATCGTCGCGGCGTGCGAGATCACCGGCGCCGACGCGGTGCATCCGGGCTACGGATTCCTGTCGGAGAATGCCAAATTCGCCGATATCCTCGCCGCGCACAACATCACGTTCATCGGCCCGTCCGGCGATCACATCCGCATCATGGGCGACAAGATCGAGGCCAAGCGCACCGCAAAGCGCCTTGGCATTCCGGTGGTGCCCGGCTCCGACGGGGCGGTCACCGAGGAAAAGGAAGCCAGACGCATCGCCGCCGAGATCGGCTACCCCGTGATCATCAAGGCGTCGGCCGGCGGCGGCGGACGCGGCATGAAGGTGGCGCGCAGCGAATCCGATCTTGTGGTCGCACTGCAGACGGCGCGCTCGGAAGCCGGTGCCGCTTTCGGCGACGACGCCGTCTACATCGAGAAGTATCTCGAAAAGCCGCGCCACATCGAGGTCCAGGTGTTCGGCGACGGTGCCGGCCGCGGCGTGCATTTCGGCGAACGCGACTGTTCGCTGCAGCGCCGCCACCAGAAAGTCTGGGAAGAGGCTCCCTCGCCGGCGCTCAATGCCGAGGAGCGCGCGCATATCGGCGGCGTCTGTGCCAAGGCGATTGCCGATCTCGGCTACTCCGGCGCCGGCACCATCGAATTCCTCTATGAGAACGGCGAGTTCTATTTCATCGAGATGAACACGCGCCTGCAGGTCGAGCATCCGGTGACGGAGGCAATCACCGGCATCGACCTCGTGCACGAGCAGATCCGCGTCGCCTCGGGCGGCGGGCTTTCCATGCGCCAGGAAGAGATCCGATTTCAGGGCCACGCCATCGAATGCCGCATCAATGCCGAGGATCCGCGCACCTTCACCCCCTCGCCCGGCACGATCACCCACTTCCACACGCCGGGTGGCCTCGGCATCCGTGTCGATTCCGGCGTCTATTCCGGCTACAAGATCCCGCCTTACTACGACAGTTTGATCGGCAAGCTGATCGTGCACGGCCGCAATCGCGTCGAATGCATGATGCGGCTGCGGCGGGCGCTCGACGAATTCGTCGTCGACGGCATCAAGACGACGCTGCCGCTGTTTCGCGATCTCGTCGGCAATGCCGATATCGCCAATGGCGAGTATGACATCCACTGGCTGGAAAAATATCTGGCCGATGAGGATTAGGACGTGAACTTATAGAATATAATGACGCGATGACCCGTCCCTACGCGCCAGGCTATCGCATCCCGACCGACCTGTTGCTCAAGGCCTACGCCTCGGGGGTCTTTCCGATGGCCGAAAGCGCCACCGATCCGGAAGTGTTCTGGGTGCGGCCGGAGACGCGCGGCATCATCCCGCTGGACGGATTTCACACGCCCAAAAGCCTGAGGAAGGCGATCCGGAAAAACCTGTTCGATATCCGTTTCGATTTTGATTTCGAGGCGACCATCGACGGCTGCGCCGAGAGGCGCGAGGAACGCCGGTCGACCTGGATCAATGCGCCGATCCGCGAGGCCTATGTCGAACTGCATCGGATGGGCCATTGCCATTCGGTCGAAGCCTGGCGCGAGGGTCGGCTGGTTGGCGGCCTCTACGGCGTGTCTCTTGGCCGGGTGTTCTTCGGCGAAAGCATGTTCGCCAGGGAAACGGACGCGTCGAAGGTCTGCCTGGTGCACCTGGTCGAACGCCTGAAGGAACGGCGCTTTTCGTTGCTCGACACGCAGTTCACCACCGAGCACCTCAAACGCTTCGGCGCGGTCGACGTGCCAAGGGGCAAGTATGAAAAGATGCTGGCTGACGCGCTGAAGGGCGAAGCGGTGTTTTTCCCATGATCTGAGCCAAAGGTCGGGTTTTTGGTCAGGTTTTTGCGGCAGGCTCAAGCGGCGTCTGCGCGTGGAACATCATCTTCCAGCCATTGACGCGATGGACATAGCCGGTGCTGACCAGCGCCGCATAAGGCTCGCCATTCTCGCGCGTGGCATGGGCCTCGTAGGTCAGAATGACAATGTCGCTGCCCGGCTCGATGATGCCCTTGAGGTCGATGACGAGATCGCGCCAGCGATTTGGGTCCGTCGCGGTTTCGGCCAGATCGGTGTTGCTCATCGTTTGCGCCATCTGTGGGAAAGCCACCAGGCATTTGGTGTCGGCATTGGCTTTGAAATAGGCAGCGTCGCCGGTCCAGAACCCTTTTTCGAGATCGAGGAGTTCGTTCTTGTTGGCCATCATGGGAACATCTCCGTAACGCCAGCCATGACCAACGCACGGAGAATAAGGCGGTTCCGGAAGGGTCAGTAGGGATCCCGAAGAGGCGATCCCGCACGCCAGGGATTATAACTGGCTTGGCTAATTGGTTTTGGCCGCGTCGGGTGCCGGCACTTCCGACTTCTGCTTGCAGCCCTTCAGCCAGACGTCGTAGACGGCGTGCTCGACGGCGTTGAGGCCGGGGCTTTCGGCAAACATCCAGCCGGTGAAGATACGGCGGATCTTGCGATCCAGCGTGATCTCGTCGACCTCGACGAAAGAATCGGTCTTCGGCTCTTCGGTTTGCGGCTGCGAATAGCAGATGCGCGGCGTCACCTGCAAAGCGCCGAACTGCACCGTCTCGTCGATATAGACATCGAAGGTGATGATGCGGCCGGTGATCTTGTCGATGCCGGCGAATTCGGCGACAGGATTGGTGATGCGTTGTGGCGCCGCTGGTGCCGCCGGCGCCACTGTCGCATCCGGTTCCATTGTCGCATCCGGTTCCATTGGCGCATCCGGGTCCACTGGCGCCTCAAATTCCGTCGGCGCCCCCGGGTCCACTGGCGCCTCAAATTCCGTCGGCGCCCCCGGGTCCACTGGCGCCTCAAGCGTCTGAGCGGCGGCGATGCTAAAAGCCGCAAAAGCGGTGGCGGCCACCGTCAGTCCGCCTATCGAGATTCGGCTGAAAATGCTCATGTAGGGATCCGGTGGTTTGCGCCCGGGGTGATTCTGTCGCGCCCCAAGGCTAGTCGCTGCTGTCAGATCGACAAGCTGCTAAACGCCAATTGTGGCGATAAAGGATCGATCCGCCCATGGCGAGCGGTTAGAGACCGTTTGGAAACTCTACTCTGGCGGCCATCTGACGGCGCTTTCTGCGCTTCCGGTGCTTCGGACCAGCGCATGACCCCGGAAACCGATTTCGGTTTCCGGAAAAGATCATGCGCCAACCAAAGTGTTAGAGCGTCCCTTGCGGGTCCAATGGACGCGCGGCGCTCTAATGTCCGCTCCGCGCCGGTTCTCGAAACCACCACCATATGACTCGCCAGAGCGAATTTCAAAACAGTCTCTTACGACCCCGGCGTCCAGGCGTCGTAATCGCCGGTCACCTGCGGGCGGTGCTGATTGCTGAGTATGGAGCCCTTGGGGCGATAGGCCGCGGCACTTCCGGTGAGGTTCGGCTGATGCGGCTTCTGCCAGTCGCGTGGCTTGTAGTTGTCGCTCGTCGGCGGGACATCGACGCGGTGATGCATCCAGCCATGCCAGCCGGGCGGAATCATCGAGGCTTCCGAATAGTCGCGATAGATGACCCAGCGGCGGGTGCGGCCTTCCGAATCGACACCACCCTCGTAGTAGACGTTGCCGGCCTCGTCCTGCCCGACTTTCTTGCCATGCCGCCAGGTGTGAAAGCGCGTGCCCAGCGTCTGGCTGTTCCACCAGGTGAAAAACTGCAGAAGGAAAGTCTTCATCCAAAATCCTCGCGGCAAGTCCTCGTGGCGGCAGCGGTGGCGCCTGTTTCCTGCTTATGGCGTCAGGCCATCGCCAAGGCAAGGGTTTTGCCGCATGAGCCGTGCAAATGGCCGTCGGAAAACCGACGCACCGTGGCAAGCCTTTCGCGTCCTGTCGAGGCATGCCTTGCCAAGACTGCCTGGTCTTTCTAAAGCTCAGCGCGCCGCATGCAGGTACCCAGCCTGATTGACGGTTGAGGGAGGGAATGATGGCCCCAGACGCATCCGGCGCCGATCCGCGGATCAGTGCCAGCTCCATTCGCCTGCGCAAGGGCGGCGAGCCGATCGTCTGCCTCACCGCCTATACCTATCCCATCGCTCGCCTGCTCGACGATCATGTCGACCTGCTTCTGGTCGGCGACAGCGTGGCCATGGTTCTCCATGGCCACATGACCACGCTGGGCGCCTCGCTGGAGATGATGATCGCCCACGGACAAGCGGTGATGCGAGGGTCAGCCAAGGCCTGCGTGGTGGTCGACATGCCGGCCGGAAGCTATGAGGCAACGGCGCGCCAAGCCGTCGCCTCGGCGCGGCGGATTGTCGGCGAAACCGGTTGCCAGGCCGTCAAGCTGGAGGGTGGCGTGACAGTTGCCCGACAGATTGCGGCGATTGTCGCTGCCGGCATTCCGGTCATGGGACATATCGGCTTGCAGCCGCAATCGGTGGAAAGCGACGGCGGCTACAGGATCAAGGGCCGGACCGACGAGAATGTGGCTGCGCTTTATCGCGACGCCGAAGCGGTCGAAAAAGCCGGCGCGTTTTCGGTGGTCATCGAAGGCACCGTCGAGACCGTCGCCGCCGACCTCACCCGGCACATTTCCATTCCAACCATCGGCATTGGCGCCAGCGGCGACTGCGACGGCCAGATCCTAGTCATCGACGACATGGTCGGCCTGACCGTCGACCGGGTGCCGAAATTCGTCAAGCAATATGCCGACCTGCGCAGCGTCATATCGCAAGCGGCAGCCAGCTATGCAGCGGAGGTGCGCAGCCGGACATTCCCCGGCCCGAGCCACGTTTTTTCGGCCGCAGCCGACAAGGGCGAAGCATGAGCGGGGCGAAGCATGAGCCGGGGCGAAGCATGAGCCGGCCTCTCGTCGTCGACAGCGTCGCCGCCCTTCGCGCGCAAATCCGCGACTGGCGTCGCGATGGCGTTAGCCTTGCCATGGTGCCGACCATGGGTGCGCTGCATGACGGCCATATCTCGCTGATCAGGATCGCGCTGGAGAAGGCCGATCGCTGCGTTGTCTCGATCTTCGTCAACCCAACCCAGTTCGCGCCGAGCGAAGACCTCGACAAATATCCGCGCCAGCTCGGCCGCGACCTCGCTCGGCTGGCCGAGGCCGGCGCACAACTTGCCTTCACCCCTGGTGTGGCGCAGATGTACCCGGCCGGCTTCGCCACCAAGATCTCGGTCGGCGGGCCAGCCGCCGGGCTGGAATCGGATTTCCGGCCGACCTTCTTCGACGGCGTCGCAACCGTCGTGGCAAAGCTCTTCCTGCAGGCGTCGCCCGACTGCGCGGTCTTTGGCGAAAAGGATTATCAGCAGCTTTGCGTCGTCAGGCAGCTCTGCAGCGATCTTGATCTGCCGGTGGACATCATCGGCGCGCCAACAATACGCGACGCGCATGGGCTCGCCATGTCGTCACGCAACGCCTATCTCGGCGAAACCGAGCTCGCGGTGGCGCGCCAGCTCAACGCCATCTTGCGCCGAACGGCGGCGGCACTCGCGGCAGGCGCGGATGAAGGCAGTGCGACCGCCGAGGCCAGCCGCGCGCTGGTCGAGGCCGGCTTCGACAAAGTCGACTATGTCGCGGCGCGCGAGAGCCTGACGCTCGCCCCGTGGCGGCCAAACCGCGACGGACGCCTGCTCGCAGCCGCCTGGCTGGGCAAGACCCGGCTGATCGACAATGTGGAAGTTCCCTCCGCCTGAAGCGCGTGCCGTTTGGATGGATTCATGCGACGCGCTTCAAGTTGTTGCTTTGATGCATGTCGTTATTGCAAAACCGCTTCGCACCCTCGGTTCAAGCCCGAGGGCGTGCTTTTTGCGCGACATGCCTTAGGCCAATCAGGCGACCTTGAGATCCTTCATCGCCTTCTCGTAGACATCCTTGATCGGCTTGGATACGTCTTCGGCGGCTTTCGTCGCCGCCGCCTGAAGCTCCTTGCTCTGCTCGACGGTCTTTTCCACCTGCTTGCGCAAGAAGTCTGTCTGCAGTTCGACGAACTCGGAGGGCGATTTCACGGCAACCAGGGCTTCGAGGTGAGAAAAGCTGGCCTCAACATTTGCGCGCAAAGCGGCGATCGTCTTCAGCGACAGCTCATTGCTGGCGGTCTTGGCTGTTTCGAAGGATGACTCAAGAGCCTTCTGGGTCGCCTCGGCGCCGGTCGCCAATTTCGATAAGGCTTCTTTCGATTGCTCGACGCCCTTTTCGGCGACGGCGCGGAACTGATCGGTTACCTCGGTCCGGACTTCTGCATTCTCAACGTTTTCAGCAGTTTTATCAGCGGTCTTGGTCATAGTTTCCATCCTTTGCGGTGGGCGACCTTTGTAGAAAGGCCGTCTCGTTCATCTAGAACCTGACGTTACGGCATCTGCAGTGCATTGCAATATTTTTGTGCGTCGCACCATGCTTTTTTGCCCCAGCGTTAGCCACTGGTGAATTTCGACCTTCGGGCGTGTTTTTTGCGGACCGCGATTCCGCAATTCAGCCCGCAACCGACCGGCGCAGCCCCGTAAAAACGCAACTGACTGCGACCTGTCAGGCCAGGCAAATCTATTCGATCGCCTTTTCCAAAATCAGCGCCGGCAGCCCTGAGCCACCGCCACAGTCAGCAGTGTTCCCGGCCGGCAAAAACCCTTTCGAGCGATAGAAGGCGACGGCGGGAGCATTTGCCTCTTCCACTTCGACACGCAGCGTCCGCGCTTCGGGAAAGCTGGCCTCGACCTCTTCCAGCAGCGCCTGGCCGATCCCTTGCCTCTGGCAGGCCGGATGAACGTAGAGCTGGTTCAGCATGACGATCCTCGCATCCGTGGTGGCTGCGGCGAACGCCATCCCGCCAATGCGGTTGCCATCGTCTGCGACCAGGAATTCGGAGTTCGGCCGTGTCAGCCGCGCCTTGAGCGAGGCGATGGAATGCCATTCATCTGTTATCTCAGCGACTTTGGCAGCACCATAGATGGCGTCGTAGGTGGCGTGCCACGTTTCGACCAGCAGCGCCCGGACCGAGGCAAGATCGCGCTCGCCAGCGGTGCGAACGAACATCATCCTATTCGATCCCGAGCTTGGCCTTGACGAGGTCGTTGACGGCCTGCGGGTTGGCCTTGCCGCCAGTCGCCTTCATCACCTGGCCGACGAACCAGCCGGCCATGCTCGGCTTGGCGCGCGCCTGCTCGACCTTGTCGGGATTGGCTGATATCACCTCGTCGACCGCCTTTTCGATGGCGCCGGTGTCGGTGACCTGTTTCATGCCGCGGCTTTCGACCAGTTGGCGCGGATCGCCGCCTTCGTTCCAGACGATCTCGAACAGATCCTTGGCGATCTTGCCGGAGATGGTGCCCTCTTTTATCAGATCGATGACCGCGCCGAGCTGATCGGGCGAAACCGGAGCATTTTCAATACCCTTGCCGGCTCGGTTCAAAGCACCGAGCAGATCGTTGATGACCCAGTTGGCGGCAAGCTTGCCGTCGCGACCGGCGGCCACCTTCTCGAAATAGTCGGCGACCGCCTTTTCCGACACCAGGATCGAAGCGTCGTAGGTCGACAGGCCGAGCGAGGAGATCAGCCGCGCCTTCTTGGCGTCGGGCAGTTCAGGCAGATCCTTTGCCAGCGCATCGACATAGGCCTGGTCGAATTCCAGCGGCAGAAGGTCTGGATCCGGGAAATAGCGGTAGTCGTGCGCTTCTTCCTTGGAACGCATCGAGCGCGTCTCGCCCTTGTTGGGATCGAACAGCCGCGTTTCCTGGTCGATCTTGCCGCCGTCCTCTAGGATGGCGATCTGGCGGCGCGCCTCGTAGTCGATGGCCTGGCCGATGAAACGGATCGAGTTGACGTTCTTGATCTCGCAGCGCGTGCCGAATTCGCCGCCGGGCCGGCGCACCGAGACGTTGACATCGGCGCGCAGCGAGCCTTCGTCCATATTGCCGTCGCAAGTGCCGAGGTATCGCACGATGGTGCGCAGCTTGGTGACATAGGCCTTGGCCTCGTCGGCGGATCGCATGTCGGGCTTGGAGACGATCTCCATCAGCGCCACGCCGGAGCGGTTGAGGTCGACATAGGACATCGTCGCATGCTGGTCGTGCATCGACTTGCCGGCATCCTGCTCCAGATGCAGGCGCTCGATGCCGACCTCGATGTCCTCGAACTCGCCCTGCCGGTCGGGCCCGACGGAGACGATCACCTTGCCCTCGCCGACGATCGGCTGCTTGAACTGTGAAATCTGATAGCCCTGCGGCAGATCGGGATAAAAATAGTTTTTCCGGTCGAAGACCGATTTGTGGTTGATCTCGGCCTTCAGCCCGAGGCCGGTGCGGATCGCCTGCTTGACGCATTCCTCGTTGATGACCGGCAGCATGCCCGGCATCGCCGCATCGACGAGGCTGACATTGGCGTTGGGCGGCGCACCGAAAGCCGTCGAGGCGCCGGAGAACAGTTTTGCTTGCGAGGTCACCTGCGCATGGACCTCGAGGCCGATGATGATCTCCCAGTCGCCGGTGGCGCCTGATATCAGGCGCTTGGCGTCGGGTGTGCGGGTGTCGATGAGGGTCATGGTGGCCTGCGCGTTATCGGTGACGGAATTCACGTGAATTCGACGTTTAAAGTGAAGTCATCCGCTAATGCAAACCGCAAAAGGAGACAAGCGTGAAGCCGCAGGCTGGTAGGGGCAACCGTTATTGGAAACGTTTGCGCTGCCCCTCACCTGCCTGCCGGCATCCTCTCCCCGTGTAGTGACGGGGAGAGGGGCGCCCGCATCAACGATTTCGCCAATCTCCATTGTAGCAAGAAAAGCCGCCAAGGCTGCGGCCGGCCCCTTCTCCCCCGTCACTATACGGGGAGAAGTGCCCGGCAGGGCGATGAGGGGCGGCGCCGACTTCGACAAAACTTGCTGGCGATCTCACGCCGTCGCGATATAGGCCCTGATCTCCGCGGCCTCGCGCTCGACATCCTCGATGCGCCGCTTGACCACGTCGCCGATCGACACGATGCCGTCGAGCAGGCCGTCCTTTTCCACCGGCAGATGGCGGAAACGGCCACTGGTCATGATCTCCATGACCTCGTTGACGGTGTGGTTCTCATTGCAGATCTTCACCTTGGGGGTCATCGCCGAACGCACCGCGATATCCAATGCGGCGGCCCCTTCCCGGGCGAGGACCCGCACGACGTCGCGCTCGGAAAGGATGCCGACGATCTTGTGATCACCATTGGTGATGACCAGCGCACCGATCCTGTGCTCGGCCAGGATGCGAATGGCCTCGCTCAGTTTTTCGTTCGGCCCGAGCGTCAACACGTCGTGGCCCTTCTGCTCGAGAATTGCCTTAACAGTCATGGCGTCCTCCTCAGTTTACCTTGCCGGTTCCTGCCCTGACCGGCTTTCCCTAGTGCCAGACATCGTGCGCCGCGATCGATTGGTTTTCAAGTGCGGCGAGGCTCAGGCCCTGAACTCGCCCGCCTGCTGCCGCCGATCAAAAGCCCGCAGGCCGAAGAAGCCGGCGACGAAACCGCCAATATGAGCCTCCCAGGCGATCTGGCTGTCGATGCCGGGCGCGAAGGCAACGAGGCCGGTGGCGAGATTGATCACCATCCAGATGGCAAGAAAAGTCACAACGCCGCGCGAGCGGAACACCGCCGCCATCGGCAGCGGCGCGCCGGCGAAGGCGGCTTTGCCGGACGAGCGGTCGGTGCGGAAGCCGAAGCGCGCGGCGGCCCCCATCATGCCGGAAATCGCCCCCGACGCGCCGACCAGCGGCGCCTCGCCGAGCGGATGCACGGCCCAGAACAGCACCACCGCCGCCAGCCCCGTCGCGGCGAAGAACAGGCTGAAACGAAGCGCGCCGAAGCGGTTCGCCAGTGGTGAGCCGAAAGCCGCCAGCCACACC
Organism: Mesorhizobium sp. WSM4814; assembly: GCF_055811595.1. Taxonomy (NCBI): domain Bacteria; kingdom Pseudomonadati; phylum Pseudomonadota; class Alphaproteobacteria; order Hyphomicrobiales; family Phyllobacteriaceae; genus Mesorhizobium; species Mesorhizobium sp. WSM4814. Next base: position 383,575 of record NZ_JBVVQT010000002.1, on the reverse strand, counting down.
ATGTTGACGGCCAGATGAGCAAAGCCACCATGCAGGAAGGCATAGGTGAAGGGCCGGGAAAACAGGAACCAGTCGAAGCCATATTGGCCAGTATAAAGAACTGGAATGAAGGCCGCATCGTACAACAATGTCAGCAGCTGGCTTTGGCTAAGCACGTACTCCTGCATGAGATAGAGGACGACGCAGATGCCGATCACCGCCAGCACAACGGGCGGCATGTTGAACACCGGCTCGCGGCGCGGCTCCGGCTCATGGCCGACAGGTCCGCCCTCGCCCTGTTCGATTTCCGAGGGGCTTGCTGGTTCGCTCATATGGCTCGCACTCAGTCGCTGGTTTCGACTTCGCGAGCATGTAGATCACGGTCACCCGATTCACAAAGGGGCGAATCGCCCCACGCAAATCAAAACGGCGCGAATCAAAATTGGCGCGAATCAAAAAGAAGCCGTCCAAGGTTGCCCTTGAACGGCTGGTCGAGCCCCCATGCTCCCCCAAACTCTTGACTGAAATGCTGCCGATCGCTGCGAAACGACCGCTTCTGGAGTGGTTTTAACGTGCCACGGGCCTGGGCGGAGCGCAACGTAAACCAATTGTTAACCTTAACGGCCCCGACCCGTGAACAAGTGTTAACGATGCTGGCACGCATCCTGCTCCGCAACGCATGTAGGTCCTCGGAGGGCGCCCTTCTGTTCACCGATGGGACATCAGACGACAGATTGCGCGGAGCAGCATAACATGAACCAGAACGGATCCATCACGCTGTTCCATTATTGGAACCGGCTGCGTGACGGGCGCCCTGCCCCGAAGCGTTCGGAAGTCGAGCCGGCCGATATCAAGTCGCTGCTGGCCGACACATTCATCCTGGAAAAAGATACGCGCGGCGAAGCGGTATTCCGGCTCGCCGGCACCAGGCTTTGCGCGGTCTATGGCCGTGAACTCAAGGGGTTTTCCTTTCCCTCGCTTTGGCGCGAGAAGGACCAGCGGCTTATCTCGAAACTGATCCAGGGCGTCTTCGATCAGAAATCCGTCGTGCTCATCACCTATGAAGGTTTCAGCCGCACCGACCGTTCCAGCAAGTTCGAGCTGCTCGCCCTGCCGCTCGACGGCGGGGTCGACAATCCGCGCTGCCTCGGCGTGATAAGCGCCGCTGAAAAACCCTTCTGGCTGGGCGCGGATCCAATCGCCGACGCCCTGATCGATTCGATCCGTCTCGTCGATCCGGAGAAGGAACCGAAATTCCTCAAGAACCGGCCGGCCATCGATGTTCCCTCGCTTGTCCCGTCGGAACTCGATCCGTCCCAGACGATTTCGGCGCTCGGCCAGGCACGCCGCATCCGTCATCTGGTCGTATTCGACGGCGGGCGCGGGGAATAATCCAAAATCCTAAAGTAGCGGCGTCAGGCTTTCCCCTTTGTTAACCCGCTTCGCTGTAGCTTTCCGGCGAAGTTTCTCGCATCAACGCGCGGAATGCCAAACAGGGTGTAGGCAGTCATGAGGTCAGCGGCGGTCGACACCGCGCCGTCCCAAGCTGAAAGGCGCAACTTTCAGCGCGTCCGCGTGAAGATCTATGGACGCTTCATGCTGGAGGATCGCACCGAACATCCGTGCCAGGTGGTCGACATGTCGCCGGGCAATGTAGCGCTTCGCACCGAGCGCATCGGCATGCCGGGCGAGAAAGTCATCGCCTATATCGATCACATCGGCCGCATCGAAGGCGTCGTCACCCGCATCCTGCAGGACGGTTTCGCGATGACGGTCATCGCGTCGGAACGCAAGAAGGACAAGCTTGCAGCGCAATTGACCTGGCTTGCCAACAAGCACGAGCTCGATCTGCCGGAAGACCGCCGCCACGAACGCGTGGCGCCGCGCAATCCGACCAGCGTGCTTCAGCTCGGCGACGGGCGCCAGTACCAGTGCCGCATCATCGACCTGTCGCTTTCGGGCGCCGCGGTCGAGATCGACGTCAAGCCGGCAATCGGCATCCAGGTCATGCTGGGCACCATGCGCGGCCAGGTGGTGCGCCATTTCGAGGACGGCATCGCCATCGAGTTCGCGGTCATCCAGCGGCCGGAAACGCTCGATTCCGAATTCAACGCATCCGGCACCTGACAAACAGCGCACATTCCCGCAATCGACCGGCCCATTTCGGCCGGTTTTTTGTTGGAACGCCGGTCAACGCAGCCTGCCACCGATGCCGCGCCAAGGCGCCCGCGCCGCGCCGATGTGATCCCGGCGAAAACCACCTCAACAATTTTATACTGAAATGATTCAAATTTTATGTTTATTCTATGGGCGTTTTACTTAATGTCTACTTCGAGCCTTTGCGTCGAATAAATCCAATCGTGTCATTGTCTCCTCAAACGGGGAGACTGGACGATGAAGAAGACGAGGGGCAAGCTGTTGCTCTTGGCAATGGCGACGCAGCTTACCGCCTGGGGGACAGCGTATGCAGCGGGACCTGCCTTCATGCACACCGGCAGCCGCACCACACAGCCGGTCGGCCATTACGAGTTCTGCCAGAAGATCCCGCAGGAATGCAGTCAGCGGACGCCGAAGCAGGCGCCGATCGAGCTGACCCGCAAGCTGTGGGCGAAGATCGTCAGCATCAACAATTCGGTCAACAGCAGGATCGCGCCGCGCACCGATATGGAACTGTGGGGCAAGGAAGAGGTCTGGTCCTATTCCAACAGCGAATTCGGCGACTGCGAGGATTATGCGCTGGAAAAGCGCCGCGCGTTGATGAACATCGGCGTTCCGGCCGGCGACCTGCTGATGACGGTTGCGCGCCAGCCGAACGGAGACGGCCACGCGGTGCTGACCGTGCGCACCAGCCTCGGAGAGTTCATCCTCGACAATCTCGAAACCAGGGTGCTGTCCTGGACCAACACCGACTACACCTATCTGAAGCGCCAATCGAGCCAGAATTCGGGCGCCTGGGTAACGATCAACGACGGCCGCTCCGGCGCGGTTGCCAGCGTCCGCTAAGGACGCGACGCAAAAACCCGGTCGAGCCCCACTCCCCGTCCCCAACGACCGGGTTTAGGAGCCGGCCCCGTCCCCGGGCCGGCTCCACTTTTTTGAAGCGGCACGCTGTCCCGGAAGCGCCGCGCGTTTTTGCGCGACATGCATTTGCGACGGCCGCGCCAGATAGCGTCCGCACTCTAAAGCGCGTCGCGTTTGAGCGGCCTCATGCGACGCGCTTTAGGTCGTTGTTTCGCATTAGGGGCGAGCCTCCAGCACCATGTTGAACGGCGTCTCGGCGGCGCGACGGAAGCGCTTGAAGCCACCGCCGGTCACCACCTTGCGCAACCTCGCCTCGCCGGCCTGGGCGCCAAGCCCAAGCCAGACTTCCTGCGACAGAGAGGCGGGCGTGCACACGAATGTGGGCATTCTTCCGGGCCTCTATTTGCCGGCCTCGTTTTCCGGATCGACGCGGAAATCGGGGGACAATACCGGCAATCGCCGATGAGGCGGCCGGCCTCGCAGACCATCTCATCAAAAGGCGAGTCGGCTAGTTGTAGAGACGCTTGCAGTTCTCTAACGCTGCACCTCAGAATGTCAGCGACGTGGTCAGATCGTGGCCTCCCCGCCCGCCGGTAGCCGGGACGACGCACGTACCGCGTACAGCGTCCTTGATACACCGGATTGATCCCCTAGTTACCCTCCGTGGGCGGTTAGTCGCGAGGTTTGCCTGGGGGCGGCGGCGGTTGCGCCTTTCTGACTGCATGGCGCGGAAAGACGGTTCGACCGACGCACTTTATGGAGGTGGTCGTGCGTCAATCCTCTGAATCCAGCTGGGCATATTTCGTATTCGTTTGCTCGATCGCGGTAGCTTGCGCGGGAGCTACCGCCGGCGGCGAGCGCGGCGGAGGCAAAAGCGGTGGCAACCATGGTGGCGGAGGCAATAGCGCTGCCAGCCAGGGTGGCGGAGGCAATAGCGCTGCCAGCCACCACGGTGAAGGCCGCAAAGACGGCGCGCACAAAGGACCCAGCGGCTCCAGCAGCAGGTCACCGGTGGATGACGATGGGACCAGCACCACTGCAACGGCGGCAGTTGCGGCAACCACGGCCGCCACTGCCGTCAGTGTCGCCCGGTCCGCAAGTGGACGGTCGCTCGACCTTCCGTCCAGCCTTCAGCCTCCTGGTGACGTCGACAGTCCAGCAACGGTCAGTCCAATCAAGGCGCTGCCGGGCGTCCCGGATGAAGTCGTTCGCGCCTGCCGTGATGCGATCGAGTCGGCCGCCGCCCCGTTTGGCGCGACCAGTGTGCGCGTCAGCAGCGCAGGTTCCATACTTCGGTTGAGCCCGGATACGATCTCAGCTCCCGTCGAGGTCAGCATCGACTATGGACGGCAAGGCAACGTGGAGACGCGGCAGGCGCCGATCAAATGCGAATTGAATGCTACAGGCAGTGTGATCGGGCTGACATAGCGTATCGCGCAGAACTACTCGCCGACGAGAGCAGAATGAATTCGAATGGTGTGATTCGATTCATCCTAGTCTACTCTCGCAATACACACGTGTCGCAATGATCTCAAAGAGCTTGGGCCTTCAACAGGAGGACCGCGCAGTCGTCTTGGAAGTCACTCCAATGTCGCCTGTCTTGGCCTGAGGGGATAGGGAAGTGTGAGAGAACGCACCCCCGCAATCCGCGCCGGGTCGCGAGCCTTGCTGCGTGCAATCTTCTGGCTGACAGCCTTCACCCCGCCGGCAGCGGCGGCTGCGCGGCCAGCGCGCCGCTTCAGCGGCGGCTCAATCTTGGCGCTGCGACGCTCAGCCCTGAGCCTGTCATTGTCCGCGCGCGCGGCGGCCAGGTCGCGGGAAAGAGAAACAGTGACGTCACGTTGCTTGTCCAAAGCCTCCTTCAGCTTAGCGACCTGTAGCAAAAGTGCTCGGGCGGCGTCGCGCTCGAGGCGAGCTTTATCGAGGTCCTCATGGGTCGAAACTGCCGCAGCGCGTTCTCGTGCCAGAGCATGCGCCGTCTCGGTTGCAGTCTGCTCCACTCGTTCTCTCGCTGCGACTGCTCTGGCTCGTTCCTGTTCAGCCGCGTCGCGCTCGATGCGAGTTTTTTTCAGCTCCTCCCCCGTCGAGACTGCTGCAGCGCGTTCTCTTGCCAGAGCCTGCGATGTCTCGGTTGCAGTCTGCTCGGCACGCTTTCTCGCTGAGACTGCCCTGGCTCGTTCCTGTTCAGCCGCGTCGCGCTCGAGGCGAGCTTTTTTCAGCTCCTCACGCGTCGACGCTGCTGCCGCCTGTTGTCGCGCCAGCGCCCGCTCCGTCTCGGCTGCCGTCTGCTCCACTCGTTCTCTCGCTGTGACGGCACCGGTCAATTCCTGCTCAGCCGCGTCCGCGCGCTCCATGAGCGCAGCATTGGACAGTTTCACTTTGGAGAGCTCGCCACGAAGTTCGTCTGACTTTCGGCGGTCGTCATCGAGCATTCCGCTCGCTTGCGCCAGCGAAGCCTTGGCCTTGGCGCGATCCTCGGCGGCCTCGGTCTCAAGCCGCTCAATTTGCGCCTGCGCTCGCGATAGATCGCGCGCCACCCATTCGGCTCGCTGACGCTCCAGGTGAGCAGCGGGCATCTCCGTAAAGACATAGTTGGTGGCCTCGCTCAGCATCGTGCGGGCATCTCCCGCAAGGCGCCGCAATGCGTCAGCTGTACGGGCTGCCGCGAGCTCGTTGCGCAATTGCTCCTGGCGTACGTTGGCAGCGGCTGCCATGCTTGTCCTCAGCGCGTCGATCTCCTTGCGCGATTCGAGCAGCGCTCGCTGCAGAGCGGCGCTCCTGGCGCGCTCACCTTCCGCCGCCCGGCGCTCCTGGCCGTCCAATTCCTTCGCTGCGGCTGCCTGAGCACCAGCTGCTCCGACTTGCGCCCGGGCAGCCGTGAGATCCGGGCTGAGCAATTCGACACTCGTGCGCTCGTCTCCCTGGGCTGGCCCACGCACATCTAATGCAGCACTCGCCGGAAGCTCGATGGGTCGCGAAGGATTGGCGTTGCCCTGGACCCGCGAAATGGCGGGGGCGCTTTCGACCCAGTTTTGTCTCGTCATCGCATAGCTAAGCGGCACGGCCAGACAGATTGCGGCGACGCCAAAGCGGGGCACAAGACCGACCGGCCTGCGAACCCGAGGACGTGAGGCCATCGCTGTGGTGGGGTCAGGATCCTTCGCGAGGGCGAGTTGTGTCGGCATACGGCTCAGGGCCCTGACTGGACTAGTTAGGGCGGCAAGATCAGCCGCCACCTGCCTATGGACATAGCCAGCGATTTCCCTGATCGATGTCGCAAGTCGGCCGGGTTGCGCTATGTTCGTCGCGGAAGCGAAAGCGTTGGTCTGGGTCACAGACGAACTCTCGCAAGCTTCGGAGATCACGTCGAAATACTCGATTTGCACCCCGAACCGAAGGCTATTGGCATCCTGACGCCGAATACCCAGGTCTGCCGTGTCTGAGGGCACGGCAACCTGAGAAGAAGAAGCAGGCTCGGTTGCAAGGTCGACCGGGCTTTCCCAATCCCAAGAAACCTCCTCCTCCTCGGGGAGGTCAGATCCGCGTTCGCTCACATCTGATTTGAGGCGACGCCGTTGCACCCCGATAAGGATACGCCTTAGCACAAGATATAGGCCCATCGAGGCAAATGCTGCTATCCCGCCCAGGACGGCGAGATCTGCGCTGTTTGCGTAAATTTCGGCAAGATGATTTGGCATTGCCGTGCCTGTGCGGTTTTGGGTGTAATCTTAAGATCGTGAAGCGTTGTTGGCCCCTCGCCTTGGTGCTGGCTAAAGTCTTTGGTCGCGTTCGAAGCTGTCACTTGCTTCGAGGTCCCTCCAGTGCTCGAATTGTTGTTGCATGGCGGAGCGGCGGTCGCGCGTTGATAGGCGTGCCGGCGCAGATGACTTTTGTTTGAAACGAAACTTGACAGGCCGTGGCCGCCGATTGTCGGCCACCAAGGGCGCACAGGCTCTGAAAAGCCGACTTGCACCTCTGCATCTCAACGTCCCGAGAGTTCTCCCACGGTAGCGCACCATCCCACCATTTCCGGCTCTGGACGGTCCGGCTAAGCTTTAAGCTAGGTCACAGGCCTCCACGGTCAACCGTCACCTTATAGTTAGCATCCATCGGCAGTACGTCGGCCATCTGGTGCCAAGCCGTTTGCCTCGCTTGGCGCTGACACGGCGTTAGGCCGGCAGGCCCGCTTTGCGAAGGCCTTCGATATATCTGCTGCGATCGTCCGGTCGATAAAACGGCGGCAGCACCTCAGCGAGATTCGAAAGCCGCAACGTAGGGTCGAGTTCGCGCAGGCGAGCCATCATCTTCTCGGCTTCCGAAAGCCGACCGGCCAAGACGTAGCTTGCCGTCGCCACACGCGCCGCGCTCGCGTAGTTTGGTTGCGAACGCAAAGACCTTTTCGCCCACTCAGCAGCATCGTTGTAGCGCCCGGCACAAAAGTGAGCGAGCGCGGTGCAAAATTCCCAAACAAAAAAGCGAGGATCGAACGGACTGAGGCGCATTGCCTGCGCGGCGCGCTCGACGGCTTTCTCCGGCTCACCTAAGCACGCTTGAACCCACGCGCTGTAACCCCACGCCGCAGCCAAGTTCGGGTTCAGGCCAAGCGCGCGTTCGATGCACGCCGCGCTTTCCTCCACATCGCCGCCTACATAGCCGAGCACGTATCCGCCGTACGAAAGGGCAATTGCATCGTCCCATCCAAGTTCGATGGCTCTCTTTGCCAGTCGGGTCGCCTCGGCAGTCTCTTCAAAGCGATCGATCATCCAGCGGTTGCTCTTTCGCGCCGCATAGCAGCGCGCCGCCCGGGCATAGGCGGCAGCGAACACCGGGTCACAGCCGATCGCCTTCATGAAGAACCGCAGAGCGTCATCCATGGTTTCCTTGGTGTTGACTGCTCGGTCGTGGGACGCCAACCCGCGCAGATAATAGTCGTAGGCGTCGAGGTCCTCAGTCGGCTTGCGCTTGGCGCGCTCAATTTCCGCCTCCTCGACCTTTGGGGTGATCGCGCCGACGATGCTCGAGGCGATCTGGTCCTGAAAATCAAAAACCTCGGCTAGAGTACCTTCAAAACGGTCAGCCCACAGGTGGAGGCCGCTCGAAGCGTCGAGGAGTTGTCCGGTGATGCGCAGGCGCTCACCCGCTTTCCGCACACTTCCCTCGACCACATAGCGCACGCCCAGTTCACGCCCGACCTGCTTTATGTCTATCGAGCGTCCCTTGTAGGTAAAACTCGAATTCCGTGCGACTACGAACAGGTGACGAAAGTGAGCCAGGGCGGTGACGATGTCTTCCACCATACCGTCGGCAAAGTATTCCTGCTCCATATCACCGCTCAGATTTTGAAACGGCAACACTGCCACCGACGGTCGATCGTCGTGTCTCGCTGGGACTGACAGGCCCTGCGGCAGCGACACGACGCCAGAGCTCGGCCCGGGCCGCTGATATCCAATTCGTTCGCGGGATTGCAGAGAAGCCGCCAGTGAGCTTGTCTGCGCCTCCGGCTCCGCATCCAGCTGCTTTTTCAGGGCAGTCCGACAAAGCTCGAACTGGCGCAAGGCGGCGTTTTCGTGACCGCGATGAGCGTGGATCCGGATCAGCGCCCGATGGGCGGCCTCCGCGGTCGGATCTGAGGCAAGCAATCTCTCTGCCAGCCCTTCGCAGGCCGTCTCTTCCGCTGAGCCGGGTATCGGCAGCGCGAGGCTCAGCCGATCGACCAACTGCAGGGCCTTGCGCTGATACCTGTCCAGATAGGGTCCAAACCACTCAGCCAGTTCCTCAGGAATGGCTTCCCCCGCAAGCAGCCCACCGCGGTAGAGGTCGGCGGCGAAGGCCAGATCGGCCGCCCCGCCCTGCTCCAGTTTCCGGTCGAAGATCGAAATGTCCGCGTCATCAGGACCGGCAATCAGCGCGATGGCTTCCTGATCCCCATCGATGTAGACAATGGCATCCTTGCTGGTCGGGAACGAGCGCCGGATGTCGACCAGCGCTTGCCGCAAACTATTGCGGGCCTGGCCATTGCTTCGTCCCGGCCAAAAGGCTTCGGAAAGCTGCTCGCGACGATGGCCGCGGCGGCCCGCCAGCACCAAGGCAGCAAAAAGCAGCGAAGTCTTGCGCGTGGCGAAGCGGACGGGCCGGCGCTCCGGGGAGGTAATCTCGAGGCCGCCCAGCAACCTGATGCGCACAGATCCGTCTCCAGACTTCGACCGCCGCGGCAGAATAGCATTCCGGCAGATGGATTTAACACCGATTTAACGGCAGCTCGTCGGGCTTTTCCGTTTTTTTCACGCACAGCCGAACAGCCCGAAAACACTCGCGTGGCACGCTCCCACTCACAAACATCGAATGGGAGACTAGAAATGGCTCATACGGAAACTCGCACCGGCCGCAACGCGTCGAAAAAACGCCTGTTTGGATCTGGCAGGAAAAGCATAGCACTAATGATCGCCGCCTTCAGGGGATGGCGACGGACCGTCGCAAGACGCATGGCACTAGCCGACTTGACGCCCGATCAGCTGGACGACATCGGTCATCCGGAGGCCCATCGACCCGCACTCGACATCAAGGCAGGTCTGATCACGAACTTGATGTCGATGCGATAAGTCCGGCGTACGGCTGCGCAAAGCTATCGACCTGCTCTCCAATCGCAGCCGCCATGAGGCTTTCAGGCAGCGGCGGATGGGAGCAATATGGCGGCCAATTCAACCTCCGGATCGCTGCGATGTTGGAAATCCCGAAAGATCGATGCGAGCGCCACCGCCTGTTCGAGGCCATCGACGACGCGTTCAAGGCGGGCGACTTCGAGGGCCTCGGTGTGGCTCTCGGCGGCTCACCCGGCTGGTTCGACGAGCAATGCCCTTTGAACTCGGCCTTGGGCATCCACTGGAGTATGCGATCTATTGGAGCCCCGCCGCTTTCATCTCGATATTACTGGATGCGGGCTCGGACCCGAACTATCACCACCACGGCGGTTTTCCGGCAATCATTGCGGCACTCTCCGCCGACCGGGCTGACAGGCTGGAAATAGTCCGAACCCTGATCGATGGGGGCGCAGACCTGAACATGCGGGGCGTAAACGACTGGACGCCGCTTCACTATGCGGTTGCCATCCGTAGCGTCGATGCCATCCGCCTGCTGTTGGCGGCGGGCGCCGACCCATCGCTCGAAACCCGCATCGACGACTATACGACAGCCCTCGAGGACGCCGACAATGCCGGCTTTGAAGCCGGCGCTTCGTTGCTGCGCGATGCAATGACCAGGCGCGGCTCCAATGGACGGTGAGTTGGGCGACGATGCCGGTGAACCTATAGCCGAAGATTTGCCAAAGCTGGCCTCAGGTCTTCGTCAGCCCCGCCTTGAAGCGCTTGCCGTTGGCGACGTAGTGGGCGGCCGAAGCGCGCAGGCTTGCCACCGCGGCATCGTCCAGTGTTCGCACCAAACGGGCGGGCGAGCCGATGATCAGCGAATTGTCGGGGAATTCCTTGCCTTCGGTGACCAGGGCGCCGGCGCCGACCAGCGAATTCCTGCCGATCTTCGCGCCGTTCAGCACGATGGCGCCCATGCCGATCAGGCTGTTGTCGCCGATCGTGCAGCCATGCAGCAAGGCGCGATGGCCGATCGTGCAGCCTTGCCCGATGGTCAGGGGAAAGCCGACATCGGTATGCATGACCGTGTGTTCCTGCACATTGGTATCGGCGCCGATGATGATCGGCTCGTCGTCGCCGCGGATGACGACACCGAACCAGAAGCCCGCGTTGCGGCCGATCTGTATGTCGCCGATCAGGGTAGCGTCGGGCGCGATCCAGTTGCTGTCGGCGTCCTCGAAACCGGGGGCTTTTCCATCGATCGCATAGAGCGGCATTTTTCTCCTCCGAATCGTCTCAGGGTGAAAGATCGGTCGACCCTAGGAGAGTGCCTACCTGGGATGCAATGTCGATCAGCACGACGCCCAACGCCAAAGATCGTCGCCGTGCAACCGCAAGAGATCAGCGCCGTCAGGCAACACTAAAAGCAACGAGTGTGTGTCCAACCGGACCCATCTTCACCTTCCGTTTACCATGAAATCGCACAGTCGTGTTTCGACAGGCGTGCCGCAAGAGCCGTGCCACGCACATGGGTCGCTCAAGGACAGCCCAAGGGAACAGACACATTGAGACACGCTGCCGATAATCGGGGATCGCGATGAAGCAGGCAGCCACCGCCAACGGTCCGCAACTCACCGTCGTCGATTCCAGGCTGATGAAGCGGGTGTTCTACGTGTTCGCGGCGCTGGTGGTGCTTTCGATGACGATCAGCCTTGGCGGCAAATGGTTGGGCCGCTCGATCGCCATGGCCGGATATACCGACGACACGACAGTCCACGAGGTGGTGATCGGCAACAACGTCATCGCCGTGCCGGCCAATGTCATCCGCTTCGACCAGGCGCGGCGCGACGGCATCGCCTCGCGTCTCGACCTCTATCTGCGTTATCCCGAAATGGACGGCTACAGCGAGGCGGCCCGCGACGATTTCAACCACACTGGATCAGCCAAGAGCATCATTTTTCTGTCGTTCGAACGACAGGTCATGTCGCGTGACATGAGCGGCCGCTTCGCGCCGATCTACAGCGCCCTGATCGTCGAGCCCGGCACGCCCGGTCCGGGCGGCACGACGCTTTACGGCTTCAATGAAAAATCGGGCTATTTCAACGAGGTGCTGGCGGTCGGCAATCGCCGGGGCAAGGACCCGTTCGTGGCCCGCTGCCTGAGCGGCCCAAGTGCTGCGCAATCGCTGGCGCCCTGCGAACGCGACATTCTCGTCGGCGACAATCTCAGCCTCACCTACCGCTTTCCCATGGAATTTCTGAGCGACTGGCAGGCGCTCGACGCAACCATCGCCGCCAAGGCTGCGCGTATGCTGAAGGCCGGGCATTAGGATGATGATGAAGCGAACCGTGCGAGAATCTGCTCAGGGACTTTTGATCGCGCAGCAGCGCAGAAATTTGCGCGACGTCGGCGGGACAGCACCCCCCTCTGCCCCCTCAAGGGGGGAGATTGGCTATTCGTTCTTCTTTCGCCAATCGCCAACGTTGAAGAAGAGGGTGCGGCGAGGAAGCTTGCTCAAGGTCGGCCGGCACCGATCGCCTCCCGGCTCAGGCGAGGTCGATGTCGAGGATCGCCATCGAGAAATTATAGTCGCCGTCGTCCTCGTCCTTGAAGACGATGCCGAGGAATTCGTCGCCGACGTAGACCTCGGCCGAATCGTCCTTGCGCGGCCGCGCCTTCACTTCAAGCTTGGGGTTCTGGAAGACGCGCTTGAAATAGGCGTCCAGCTTTCTGATTTCGTCCGGCTTCAAAAGTCTTCTCCGATCGTCGGTCTTGCTCGTTTGAGCGCGCTTCTGGCACGTCGACAATGGCGATGTAAAGGCAAGCCTGCGAGAGAACCGGGGCAATCGCTAGAGGTTTGCGCTGCCCCTCATTGCCCTGCCGGGCATTTCTGCCCGTATAGTGACGGGGAGAAAGACGCCTTTGCAACGGGCCCTGCCCGAGCGTTCAGATATCGAAGCTGACGACGTGGTCCATCGACTGCGACGGCAAAAGCTGGTCCATCTGCCGCGAGGGCCGGTCGCAGCCGGTCTCACCGACGACGCGGGCCGGCACGCCGGCAACCGTCTTGTTGTGCGGCACCGGCGACAGCACTACCGAGCCTGCCGCGATCTTGGAGCAATGGCCGACTTCGATGTTGCCGAGGATTTTGGCGCCGGCGCCGATCAGCACGCCGTAGCGGATTTTTGGATGGCGGTCGCCGCCGGCCTTGCCGGTGCCGCCCAGCGTCACGCCGTGCAGGATCGACACGTCGTCCTCGATCACCGCCGTCTGGCCGACGACGAGGCCGGTGGCGTGGTCGAGGAAGATGCCCTTGCCGATGCGGGCGGCCGGGTTGATGTCGGTCTGGAACACCGAGGACGACCGGCTCTGCAGGTAGAGAGCGAAATCCTGGCGGCCCTGGTTCCACAGCCAATGCGCCAGCCGGTGCGTCTGGATGGCATGAAAACCCTTGAAATAGAGCACCGGCATGATGAAGCGGTCGCAGGCCGGATCGCGGTCGTAATAGGCCTGAATGTCGACACGCACCGTCGACGCCCAATCGTTGTCGTCGGCTGCCATCGCCTTGAATGTCTGGCGGATGAGATCGGAACCGATATCCTGATGGGCGAGCCGCTCGGCCAACCGATGGATGACCGCCTCCTCCAGGCTTTCCTGGTTGAGGATGGTCGAATAGAGGAACGCCGCCAGCAGCGGATCGCGGTTGACCGCCTCCATCGCTTCGTCGCGGATCGAGCGCCAGATCGGGTCGATCGGCTTCACCATGGTCGGGCGGGCAATCGTAACGCTGTTCATCAATGGTCTCCGGCCTAATGTCTCCGGCTTGGCACCAAAACCGCTGCGCACATTTGCGCGACATGCTCTATAAGCCAGATCATAGCACGGTTGAACTCAATTTTCTTTAGTGCATCGTCAAATGGATTTGGTTCACGGAAATTCAAGCGGCCATGGAAAACCAAGCCTTGATCGACGAGCCGCTGAAGCGCGAGCTTTCCGCGTTCTATGAGGCCGAAGGCCGCCACTATCACAGCCTTGCCCATATCGAGGCGATGCTGGCGCTGGCCGGCCACTATCGGGCATCGTTGCACGATCCCGAGGCGGTCGAGGCGGCGATCTGGTTCCACGACGCCATCTATGACAGCCGGGCCAAGGACAACGAGGCGAAGAGTGCCGCCCTTGCCGAGAAAAAGCTCGCCGGCCGCACCGATGCGCAGCGCCTTGGCCGCATCACCGCGATGATATCGGCCACCGCCACGCATGAGTTGCCGCAGTTTGCCGACGAGAATGCCGCCCGCGACGCAGCGCTTTTCCTCGACATGGACCTGGCGATCCTGGGGGCGCCGCCTGATGCGTTCGACGCCTATGAACAGGCGGTTCGCCGCGAATATGGCTGGGTGGAAGAGCCGATGTGGCGCGCCGGCCGCAGTGCTGTCCTGAAGGGCTTCCTCGCGCGCCCGCACATCTTCCACACCGAGGAGTTCCGGCAGCGGTTCGAGGCTCAGGCTCGGCAAAACATGGCGCGTTCGCTCGAAGCGCTCGGGGGATGACCTGGCTTCTTCCTTCTTCCCTTGTGGGAGAAGGTGGATTGGCGCGCAGCGCCAAGACGGATGAGGGGTGCTGGCCGGAGCGCTGTCGGTGTCGAGCTGGAACACCCCTCATCCGTCGCCTTCGGCGACACCTTCTCCCACAAGGGGAGAAGGGAGAGGCGCACCTACTACTCACAGCGGATTTTCGGCATAAAACTCCAGCACCCGCTGCTTGAAGGACTTGTCGCCGACGGCCAGCATGTGGTCGCGGCCCTCGATATGGAAGGCCCTGGCGTTCGGCATCAAGGCGGCCAGTTCGTCGGCCGAACCGCCGATATCGTCCCTGGTGCCGACGGCAATCAACGTCGGCTGGGCAATGCGCGCAATGTCGGCCTCGGCCAGCAATTCCCGCGAGGTGGCAATGCAGGCGGCCAGCGCCCGGCGGTCGCTGCGGGTCTGGTCGGCGAAGGCGCGAAACGAGCGGCCGCGCGGATGGCTGGTGCTATCAGGGTCGTCGGCCAGAAGCGCGGCGGCGATCGGATCCCAGTCGCCGACGCCGTCGACCATGCCGACGCCGAGACCGCCGAAGACCAGCGTCGCCACCTTATCCGGGGCGGAAAGCGCGAGGAACGCGGAAATCCGCGCGCCCATCGAGTAGCCCATGACATGGGCGCGTTCGATGCCGAGGTGGTTCAGCAACGCTGCCCCGTCGGAAGCCATTTTTGCCGGCGTATAGTCTGCCTCCTGATAGCTCTTCGACGAGGCGCCGTGGCCGCGATTGTCGAAGGCGATGGCGCGGTAGCCGGCATCGTTCAGCGCCTTGAACCAGCCGGGCGACACCCAGTTGACGTATTGGGTCGAGGCAAAGCCGTGGATCATGAGCACCGGATCGCCCTGCCCCGATGCCGGCTGGCGGTCGAGGAAGGCAAGGTCAAAACCGTCATGGGAAAAAAACTGCATCTGCGATGGATCCTGCGCGTTCAGTTGCGCGCAGTGCCGATTGCCGGGTGACGCAACAGGTCGCCGTCCTCGATGCCGCTCCTGGCGGCGGTGCCCGCCTTGAGCTCGAGCACGAAGCGAACCGGCTCGCCGGGCGAGATCATCGCCTCGGATTGCGGCTCGCCTTGCTTGATCGCCCGGATCCTGCCGTCCTGACCGACAAAGATCAGGTCGAGCGGCATCGGCGTGTTCTTCATCCAGAAGCTGACATCCCGAGCCTCCTCGAACACGAACAGCATGCCATGGTCATCGGCCATCTCTTGGCGAAACATCAGGCCAGCCTCGCGCTCGGCGGAGGTGTCGGCGATTTCGACGGAGAATGAGCGTTCGCCGCCGTTCGTCACCGCGACCAGCGGCTGCGGGTCGACGGCAAGGATCATCGCCCGGCTGTCTGCCGAAGCCGGTTGCTGCGAATGGAAGAAAGCGCCTGTGGCGATGACAAAGGCGATCGCGGCGCAGACTACGCCCGTTGTCAGCCAGTTCCTGTAAGTCATTCAGACTCCTCGGCCATCGTCCTAGGTAGGTTGAAATTCAGGTGAGGTCGGCCTGCAAACGGCGGTTTCCTGTGCTTCCGGTGCTCACGTACCCAAAAGTACGCTCCGCTCCGGTTCTCGGAATCCACCATTTTCGGCGCGGCCTGACCTGAATCTCAAACCACCTGGACCATGATCGCGAACCTACGGTTCGAAAAAGATCATGGTCAAGCGGAAAGCACTAGGTCGCGTCCCGATTCGATCGAGGTGGGACTTTAGTGCGAGACGGGCAAGGTCCCCATATCCGGGTGAATTTCGGCAGCCATAAGGCCTTTGTCGCCGCGCCCGAAGCGGACCAACACGACCTGCCCCGGCCTGAGCTCGGTAATGCCGTAACGGCGCAGCGTCTCCATGTGGACGAAAATGTCCTCGGTGCCCTCGCCCCGGGTCAGGAAACCGAACCCCTTGGTGCGGTTGAACCATTTCACCAGCGCCCGTTCGAGGCCGCTTTCCGGCGTCACCGAGACGTGGGTGCGCTGCTCCTGCATCTCCGCCGGATGGGTCGCCGTGGTGAGATCCATGGAGAGCACGCGGAACGCCTGCAATCCGCGCTCACCTTGCTTGACCAGGCAGACGACGCGCGCACCTTCCAAGGCGGTCTGGAAACCGTCTTTTCGAAGACATGTCACATGGAGGAGAATATCGCCGGAAGAGCCGTCATCGGGAAGAATGAAACCGTAACCCTTGGCCACGTCGAACCATTTGATAGCGCCAGCAATCTCGACAAGACCGGCCGTGTCGCCGCTCTCGTCTCTTTGCAAGGCGTCGTGACCGGTTCCGTCCCGCCCCATGAAAGAGGCTTTTTCCCCCATAACAACGCCCCCCTTTTTCCAAGAATACCGCAACTGATTCTTGACGTTAGATTAACACTTCCGTTTCCGGTGTGTGCAAGACCTGAGCTGCGTTTTTTCACGGTTCATTGCGGGAATACCGGATTTGTTGTTTGCCGGCAGGAGCGGCTATCGGGAATTGCCCTTTGGCCGGGTGGCCCCTATGTTCCGCCGCAAAGCAACATTTCGAGGAAAATCACATGCGCTACCTCCACACCATGGTCCGTGTCGCCGACATCGATGCCTCGCTCGAGTTCTACTGCAACAAGCTTGGCCTCAAGGAAGTGCGCCGCCACGAAAACGAACAGGGGCGCTACACGCTGATCTTCCTTGCAGCGGACGAAGACGAGCAAAGCGGCATCACCGACAAGGCGCCGCTGATCGAGCTCACCTACAATTGGGATCCGGAAGACTACAAGGGCGGCCGCAATTTCGGCCACCTCGCCTACGAGGTCGACGACATCTACGCCACCTGCCAGCAGCTGATGGACAAGGGCGTCACCATCAACCGGCCGCCGCGCGACGGCAACATGGCCTTCGTCAAATCGCCGGACGGCATCTCGATCGAGCTTTTGCAGAAAGGCCCGGCCAAGGCCAAGGCCGAGCCCTGGGCGTCGATGCCGAACACTGGAAGCTGGTAACCAGCGACATTAGGGAAGAATCCATTCATGCCGACCAGCCATGCCACTGTCGTCACTGAACATGCGAGCCGCTATCTGCAGGAGCTCTGCAAGCACTGGGCGCACAAGTTTCCCGTCGCGTTCGATCCGAACCACGGCACGATCGATCTCTCACTGGGCCGCACGGTTCTCGATGCCGACCCGGCAGCGCTGCATATCGCGGTGGCCGCCGACGAAGCCGGCTCGCTGGAGCGGCTGGAGACGGTCGTCGCCGACCACATCAAACGCTTCGCTTTCCGCGAAGAGCTGACCTTCGATTGGAGAAAGGCTTCGGCAGCGTAGGCGACTAGGCTCCGCCATTGCGGCCGGCCATCGCCAGCAGCATCAGCACCGTGCGCCAGTTGCGCGCGGTGGCGGGCACTTTCAGCGTGCGCGGGATGAGGTTGGCAAATACCGATTTGCCGAGGCCTTCCGGTGCATGCAGGTAAAGCACGTCGCCCCTGATCTCGAACCGTTCGGGCCCGGTGCTTTTTTCGGCCAGCCGCGCGACCTCGTCGGCGGTCGGCGGGCGCTCCAGCACATAGGCGTGAAGCTTCGTCGGCTCCCCGGCGACTTCTGGATAGGGATTTTCCGCCACCAGCCGCTCGAACCAGCCGAGATCGCGCACCATGATGCGCGAGTGAAATCCCCATTTCTTCTCGAAGGCCGTTTCCATCTGTTTGGCCAGCGTGGCCGCGTCGCCCTTTGCCGAACGGAACACGACATTGCCGCTCTGCATATAGCTGGCGACGTCGCCAAAGCCGAGTTCCTCGAAGAACGACCGCAAGTCCGCCATCTTGACGATGCGGCTGCCGCCGACATTGATGCCGGAAAACAGCGCAACGAAAATCTTCGCCTGGGCGCTCATATGATGAACCCGGCCAGCGTCTCGTTGTCGGTGATGTCCTGATACTGGACGCCCTCAGCCTCGAAATTGGCGTTGAGCAGCTCGAAATTGCGGCGGTCCTTGGTTTCGATGCCGATCAGCACCGAGCCGAAATTGCGCGCCGATTTCTTCAGATATTCGAAGCGGGCAATGTCATCGTCGGGACCGAGCAATTCGAGGAAGTCGCGCAGCGCGCCCGGCCGCTGCGGAAAGCGGATGATGAAATACTTTTTCAGCCCCTCGAAACGCAGCGCCCTTTCCTTCACGTCCGGCAGCCGCTCGAAGTCGAAATTGCCGCCCGAAACCACCGCGACGATGGTCTTGCCCCTGATTTCCTTCTTCGAAAAATCCTTCAGCGCGTCGATCGCCAATGCGCCGGCCGGCTCCAGCACCACGCCTTCGACGTTCAGCATCTCGATCATGGTCGCGCAGAGCCGGTTTTCCGGGATCAGCCGCACGGCCTCGGTGGCAAAGTCCCTGAGATGCCGCAACGGCTCGCGGCCGATCTCGGCCACCGCCGCGCCATCGACGAAATTGTCGACCCTGGCAAGCTTGATCCGCTTGCCGGTGGCGAGGCTCTCGCGCAGGCTAGGCGCGCCGGCCGGCTCGCAGAAGACGAAGCGCGTGTCGCGGCGCTGGTCGGCGAAATAATGCGTCACACCCGCTGCCAGACCGCCGCCGCCGACCGGCAGCATGATGATGTCTGGCATGCGCGCGCCCGGCATCTGGCCTGATATCTCGTAGGCGACCGTCGCCTGCCCCTCGATGATGTCCTTGTGGTCGAATGGCGGCACCATGTGCGCGCCGGCGCTTTCGGTGAATTCGGAGGCGGCGCGGTAGCAGTCGTCGAAAAAGTCGCCGACCAGCCTGATCTCGACGAATTCGCCGCCGAACAGCCGCGTCTTGTCGATCTTCTGCTGCGGCGTCGTCACCGGCATGAACACCACGCCTCGCTTGCCGAAATGACGGCAGACGAAGGCAAAGCCCTGGGCATGGTTGCCGGCGGACGCGCAGACGAACAGCTCGGCATCGTTGCCTGCGGCGAGCGACTTGCGGAAGAAATTGAAGGCGCCCCTGATCTTGTAGGAGCGCACCGGCGACAGATCCTCGCGCTTCAGCAGCACGCGCGCGCCGGTCTTCTTCGACAGATAATCGTTTTCCTGCAGCGGTGTTTCCGGGAAGATCTGGCGGATTGCGGCAGCGGCGACCGCGACGCGGGAAGAGAAACTGGTCATCGAAAAAATTACCCGGATCGTCTGTGGTGTTGGCGAAGCTAGCACACGCCGTACGTGTTTGATCAGGGCAATCGTTCTGGCTTTCGCGCAACAGTGCGATGACTGTCGCAAGCCGCTGAGCGCATTTCGGCGGGAAACGACTTACTTCTGCCGCACTTCGGCTGTCCGGGAGGGGTCGCGGAGGTTGGATCAAGCCTTTCGGCCGGAGTGGAATTCTAGAGTTGAAGAAGATTTGTATTCTTGTCCTTGCCTTGCTCGTTGCCGGCTGTGGCGGCCGGCAGACCGAGGAACTGCTCGGCAGCGCCATGGTGTCGGCGCCGGTGACCGATATCGCCGGCAACCACAGCATCTTCATCGCCACGACGCGCAAGCGCTCCGACGATCCCAGCAAGGTTTTCGACCGCGAGCGCTCGGCCACGCTGAACTATGCCCGCGTCAACGTCACCGTGCCGGGGACCCACGAAGCCGGTCAGATCGAGCGGCGCTCACGCGGCAAGTCGAACGACCCGGCCAAATATTTCATGGCCTCCGACGTCGTCGGCTACGACACCGCGCCGAAATTCTCCAACGCGCTCAGTGCCGACATCGCCGCGCGCGGCGGCCGCGTCATGCTTTTCGTCCATGGCTACAACACCGGCTTCGACGCCGCCGTCTACCGCGTCACCCAGATCGCGCATGATTCCGGCTACCCGGGCACGCCGGTGCTGTTTTCCTGGGCCTCGGGCGCCAAGACCCGGGACTATGTCTATGACAGGGAAAGCGCCAGTGCCGCCCGCGACCAACTGGAAGTGACGCTGAGAATGCTCTCGCAGACCGGCGCGCGGCGCATCGACATCGTCGCCCATTCGCTGGGGACCTGGGTTACCATGGAAGCGCTGCGCCAGCTCGCCATCAATGGCGACCGCGATCTCAGCGGCAAGCTCGGCGACGTCGTGCTGGCCTCGCCCGACATCGATGTCGACGTGTTCAAGAGCCAGATGCGCCGCTACGGCAAGCCGAACAAGCCATTCATCCTTCTGCTGTCCGACGACGACCGGGCGCTGCGGCTCTCCGGCCTGATCGCCGGCTCGCGGCCGCGCGTCGGCGATTACAAGGACGCCGCCGACCTCGCCGACTATGGCGTGAGCGTCGTCGATCTCTCAAGCGTCAAGGGATCGGATCGCTTCAACCACACCAAATTTGCCGACAACCCCGAGCTGGTGAAGATGATCGGCCAGCGGCTGCGCGAGGATGACGGATTTGCCAGCGACCGCGAGGTGACCGACCGCATCAGCCTGCTCGGGCAGTGAGGTGCGTTCGAAGACTTTTCTCGTCGTAGCGTTTGCGC
This sequence comes from Mesorhizobium sp. WSM4814, assembly GCF_055811595.1. NCBI lineage: Bacteria > Pseudomonadati > Pseudomonadota > Alphaproteobacteria > Hyphomicrobiales > Phyllobacteriaceae > Mesorhizobium > Mesorhizobium sp. WSM4814. The sequence continues at coordinate 362,999 of NZ_JBVVQT010000002.1, read as the reverse complement.
TCGCCGTGACCGGCTGCGCCGGCCGCAAGACACACGACCTTCTCAACACGACGACCGTGACGGTGCCTGCCTCCGACATCGCCGCCACGCATGAGATCTTCGTCGCCACCACCCGAAAAAAGGCGACGAAGGACCCGCGGCAGGTGTTCGACGGTGACCGATCACCGACCACCAGTTTTGCCAGTGTCGAAGTCACCGTCCCGAAAACCCATCAGGTCGGCGCCATCGAGCGGGTCAGGGGCTCCGCCAACAGCAACCCGGCGAAGGACTTCACGGCAACCGAGGTCGAATTCTACGAAGGCGCCCCGCAATTCGCCAAGGCGGTCGGCGCCGACATCGCCATGCGCGGCGACCGCGCTCTGGTTTTCGTGCACGGCTTCAACAACGGTTTCGACGACGGCATCTACCGGCTGACGCAGATCGCGCACGACACCAAATACTCCGGCACGCCGGTGCTGTTCTCATGGGCGTCGAGCGGCAAGACCACGGGCTATATCTACGACAAGGAAAGCGCCAACGCGGCGCGCGACGATCTCGAAGAGACGTTGCGGATGCTGGCCAAGACCAAGGCCAAGAGCATCGACATCATCGCTCACTCGATGGGCACCTGGGTGACGATGGAGGCGCTGCGCCAGCTTGCCATCACCGGCGACCGTGATCTCGGCGACAAGCTCGGCTATGTCATCCTGGCCTCGCCCGACATCGATGTCGATGTATTCAAGAAGCAGATGATCCGTTACGGCAAGCCCGACAAGCCTTTCGCCATCCTGCTTTCGGGCGACGATCGCGCCCTGAGGCTGTCCTCGCTGATCTCCGGCGACAAGCCGCGCGTCGGCGACTATGGCGACGCGGCCGACCTCGCCAGCTATGGCGTGTCGGTGGTCGACCTGAGCAAGACCAAAGGCGGCGACCGCCTGAACCACGCCAAATTCGCCGACAACCCGTTCCTGGTGCAACTGCTCGGCGACCGGCTGCGCGCCCCGGCCGGCCTGGCATCAGACGAGGTCGATCCGGCGCGGCCGATCGACAATCTCGGCCAGGGCATCGGCAAGGCCGTCGGCTCCGTCGCCGAGATCGTCATCACCACGCCGTTCAAGGTGCTGACCATCGCCACCGGCGGATGAGGAGTGGACACGCCCTTGGTCGTTGTCAGACGAACAGGTCGACTTTCTGGAATGTCGTCACGTCGATCAGGCCGACATCGGAAATCCTCAGTTCCGGGATGACGACCAGCGCCAGCAGCGAGTGCTGCATATAGGCGTTGTTCAGCGAACAGCCCATCTGGCGCATTGCCTCGGTCAGCTTGTCGGCCTTGGCGGCGACGATTTCGGCGCGCTCGTCCGACATCAGGCCGGCGATCGGCATTTCGACCAGCGCCAGTTCCTTGCCCCTGGAGAACAGCACGACGCCGCCACCGACCTCGCCCAGCCGGTTGACCGCCAATGCCATGTCCTGCTTGGAGGTGCCGACGACGATGATGTGGTGCGCATCATGCGCCACGCTGGAGGCCATGGCGCAGTCGCTCATATAGCCGAAGCCGGAGACGAAGGCGTTGGTGACGCCGCCCGTGCCGCGGTGGCGCTCGACCAGCGCGATCTGGCAGACGTCGTTGCGACGGTCCATGGCGACCAGCCCGTCCTCCACCGGAAGGTCGGCCTCGAGCGCCCGCGTCGGCGCCTGGTTTTCGATCACACCGATGACCCGCACCCGAACCTCGTTGGCGCCGATGGGCGCCACGATGTCGAAATCCCCCGGTTTGAGCTTCTTGCCGAGCTTGACGGTGTTCTTTGCCGTCTTCGGATAGTCATAGGCCGGAATGTCGATGTCGAGCTTGCCGCCCTTGGCCAGCCTGACGCCGCGGCCATAGACCTCGTCGATGGTCATTGCGGCCAGATCGGAAACGATCAGCAGATCGGCGAGCCGCCCCGGCGCGATCGACCCCAGTTCGCGCTCCAGCCTGAAATGCTGGGCGGTGTTGAGCGTCGCCATCTGGATCGCGGTCACCGGCTTCACCCCCTGGCCGATGGCGTGGCGGACCACCCGGTCCATATGGCCTTCATGGACGAGCGTCCCGGAATGGCTGTCGTCGGTGCACAGGATGAAATTGCGCGGATCGAGCCCGCTCTCCGTCACCGCCTTGATCTGCGAGGCGACGTCGTACCATGCCGAGCCCAGCCTCAGCATTGCCTTCATGCCCTGGCGGACGCGAGCGATGGCGTCCTCGGCGCGCGTGCCTTCGTGGTCGTCCTCGGGGCCGCCGGCGACATAGCCGTGGAACGGCAGGCCGAGATCGCGCGAGGCATAATGACCGCCGACGGTCTTGCCCGCCCTCACCGTCGCGGCGATCTCGCCGGCCATCACCGGATCGTTGGCAGCGACACCGGGAAAGTTCATCACCTCGCCAAGTCCGATGATGTTTTCCCACGCCATCGCCTCGGCCACATCGGCGACCGTAAGCTCGCAGCCGGCATGCTCCAGCCCAGGTGCGGAAGGCACGCATGACGGCATCTGCACAAGCACGTTGATCGGCATGGCGACGGCCTCGTCATGCATCAGCCGCACACCCGGCAGGCCGAGCACATTGGCGATCTCGTGCGGGTCGATGAACATCGAGGTGGTGCCATGCGGGATGACCGCGCGGCAAAACTCCGTCACCGTCACCATGCCGCTCTCGACATGCATGTGCGCGTCGCAAAGGCCCGGCACCAGATAGCGCCCGCCGGCGTCGACCACCTTGGTGCCCTGGCCGATGGCATGGCCGGCATTCGGCCCGCAATAGGCGAAACGGCCTCCGGCAATGGCAATGTCGGTGCCGGCGATGATCTCGCCGGAATGAACGTTGACCCAGCGCCCGTTGCGGATGACGAGATCGGCGGGCCTCCTGCCCATGGCGACGTCGACCAGATGCGTCGCCGCCTCGGCCCAGGGTTTTGGTTTCGTCGCACGCGCGGTCTTCGCCATGAGGAGACTCCTGTTTTCCCGACTGTGCCAAGCCGCGCGGATTTTGACCAGCGGGGAACTTGTGGGTCGTGTGCGGCTACGCCTGAAATAAAACCCGCCTCGAATGCGGGTCGTTTGGGCCGCGCCTTATCGTTCCTGCGCTGGTGATTGGCGAAATCCGAAGCGACATCCGATCTCCCCCCCTTGCGGGGGAGATGTCCGGCAGGACAGAGGGGGGTGGGCAGGATCGCGGCCTATACCAGCTTGGGTTCCTCTCCCACGAAGCGGTGGGCGAGGCAGCTTAGGCTTAGGTCTTGAGAAGTCGGAGGGACAGCACCCCCCTCTGCCTTGCCAGGCATCTCCCCCGCAAGGGGGGAGATCGACAGCTTCGCCGACGGCGCCTACTCCGGAGGGTCGGGGCAACGAGAGGTGAAGACCGAGCAGCAGCACACGATGCCATCCACAACAAAATGCCTCAACGGAAGGCGATTCCGTTAGCGGATCTTTCTTTGAATTGACGTTCGGGAGTTTCGATCAGGAAATCGGGCGCTCAAGTATCGCCCCGCAGTTCCCTGTCGCGGCAGTTGAGAAGCTCGACCAGATCGTCGGCCTCTTCGATCGGCATGTCGATCAACGGGACGCCGACCTCGACAACCGGCAGTCCCGTGAACACATCGATGATGTCCCATGTGCCTTCAGGTGTCTTCTCAATGTCATAGCGTTGAGTCATGGGTGGAGAAAATAGCGGGTACAGGAGAAGTCAGCGCGTTTTCTCGGTTATCGCTCGTTTGGGCTCCGGGAATGCGAAAACGGTTCCCGCCCGGCCTGATCAAGCGCCTCAAGTAATGGGACAAAGGTGCTGGGCAGTCGTGGGTCGACGGCAAGATTCAGCACGCCGTGCAAGTGCCGGCGATAGTCTTTGGAACGCAGCAATTGCCGTACCGCGTTGGCAACAGACTTCCCTTGTCCTGTGTCAAACTCTGCCATGTCAGGGGTTCCAGTAGCTTTAGCCCGAAACTCAGCCGCTCCGAAATGGTTCCGGGATGATTTTGATCAAGTTTGAATCAGTGGATGGCCCGTCGCTGCTGACCGGCCTGCAGCCGCCAATTCTCCAACGTCTGCGATTGGCCGAAAGCCGCCGCGCCTTCGTCATCCTAGCGACGCGGCGCAGACCCTGGGATCCATTCCGTGACATCCGCCGAAGAATGCAACGGCTCAGAATAAACGCGCTCCGTAGCGATCCTTCGCGCCCCCCTCTGTCCTGCCGGACATCCGGCAGGACAGAGGGGGGCGCCTCGCTCCGCCATTAAAAGGTTCTGCACCGCAGCAGCGCACCAAGTTTGCCCGTGCCAATCCTGCTGAGAAACCTTCGTGACACAGTGACCCGGCTGTGCCAAACAGGCCAACTGTGCCAGCGAGCGTGGAGAAACTGGTAAACTCAGCAGACTTAAAATCTGCCGCCACTACAATGGCTTACGGGTTCGATCCCCGTCGCTCGCACCACCTCACCTCGGACTTAAAATCCCTCGATCTCTGTTCGGGGTTCGATTCCCGTCGTCCGCACCAGCAACGCCGGCGCCACCGCGCTGGCGCATGCAGGTTCCGGCTTGGATCACACCCGGATCGGGTTCAGCTTCAGATGCTGGATCAGGATGATGGTCTTGGCGTCGATGATGCTGCCGTCGTGGATGCCGGCCAGCGCCTCGTCGAGCGGCATTTCCAAAACCTCGATGTCTTCGCCTTCGTCCGGCGCGCCGCCGCCATCGGAGATGCGGTCGGTCGGCGAATAGCGGGCGACGAAAAACCAGAGCCGCTCGGTCACGCTGCCGGGGCTCATGAAGGGCGAAAACAGCCGTTCGACGTCCTTCAGCCTATAGCCGAGTTCCTCTTCCGCCTCCTTGCGGATGCAGGTTTCGGGATCGTGTTCATCGAGCAGGCCGGCGCAGGCCTCGATCAGCGGCTCGCGGTGGCCGGTGGCGTAGGCCGCGTAGCGGAACTGCCGCACCAGCAGAACCGTCGAGCGCTCCGGGTCGTAAGGCAGGATCACCGCACCGTCGCCGCGATCGTAAGTCTGGCGGATCTGCGTCTCCCACTGCCCGTCGCGCCGGCGATAATCGAGGACGGTCTTTTTCAGGACTGCCCAGTCGTCGGAAAGGACTTCCTCCGAACGGATGCGAATGCGGTCTTCCATGGTGAACTCCGTGTTGCCGGCGAGGCGTAGCGGTGATCGGGCCCTCGCGCAATCCCGACAGCAGCTTGGCCGACGGTGCCTGCTGCGGAACGTTTGAGGTGCCCGGCAGGGGCAGACGGGCAGCGCTTCACCGCCTCGTGTATGGCGCAGGCGCAAACCATTGCCTAAATAGCGACAGCCCCTCCCCGGAGTTTCCTGATGACCCCTTCCCTTTTCCAGCCGATCACGCTTGACGGCCTCACCTTTCCCAACCGCATTGCGGTGGCGCCGATGTGCCAGTATTCCGCCGAAGACGGCTCGGCCAGCGACTGGCACCTGTATCACTGGATGAACCTGGCGATGTCCGGGGCCGGCATGGTCACCGTCGAGATGACCGACGTCGAGCGGCGCGGCCGCATCTCGCATGGCTGCCTCGGCCTTTATTCCGACGACAACGAGGCGGCCGCCCGGCGCGCGCTCGATGCGGCCAGGCGCGTTGCCGCTCCCGGCACCAGGTTCGGCACGCAGCTTGCCCATGCCGGCCGCAAGGCCTCCAACCAGAAACCTTGGGAAGGCGGCGGGCCGCTGAACGCCGATCAGGACCCGTGGCCGATCGTGTCGGCCTCGGCAATCGCCTACGACACGGGCTGGCAGGTGCCGCGGGCGCTGGAGGATGAGGAGATCCTGCAGATCATCGAACGCTTCGCCGAGGCGGCAAGGCGGGCCGAACGTGCCGGCTTCGATTTCATCGAATTGCACGCCGCGCACGGCTATCTGATCTTCCAGTTCCTGTCGCCGCTTTCCAACCAGCGCACCGACCGCTGGGGCGGCTCGCTGGAAAACCGAATGCGTTTTGTCGTCGAGATCGCCAAGGCGGTGAGAAAGGCAGTGCCCGGGCTGATGCTCGGGGCGCGTCTGTCGGTCAAGGAATGGGTCGATGGCGGCTTCGACGTCGCCGACGCAATCGAAGTGGCCAAGGCGCTGAAATCGGCTGATGTCGCCTATCTTTGCTGCTCGAGCGGCGGCAATTCGCCCCTGCAGAAGCTGCCGGCAGGTCGCGGCTACCAGGTGCATCTGGCGGAAGCCGTTCGCAACGGCGCCGGAATCCCGACACGGGCCGTCGGCCTGATCGACGATCCGAAGCAGGCCGAGGCGATCGTTGCCGAGGGCCGTGCCGACATGGTTGCCCTGGCCCGCGCCTTCCTCGCCGATCCGCGCTGGGCATGGCGCGCCGCCGCCACCTTCGGCGAAAAAATCCAGCCGGCGCCGCAGCTTGCCCGCTCGGTGACGACGATGCAGCACTGGATGAAGGCGGCCGGCTGACCGGCCCGATTGCGGGGCTGCCGCCGCAACGGCCGCTACCCCCCGAGACATTACGCACGCCGAGGGGCGTGCAACCAAATCGGCGGCTCCGCGTTGCCGGCGATGATGGACAGCAAGCCTTTTGAAAAGCCGGTCGTGGTCGAACTTGGCCATGTCGGCAAATACCGTGAGATCCGCAGCACCCAGGAAGCTGCGGAGTGCCTGATGACCGTCTGGCCGCTCAATCGCGGCCCGCGGCATCGCGATGCTCTCGACACTTGCCTAAAAGTGCTGGAAGGTTATCGTTCGACGGCGGATGCGCGCCGGGCATTGGTCGAGGCCGCCAAGGAATCGGACGTGCTGGTTCCCGACGAGAGATTGCCCCAAGGCGAACTGCCTCAAGGCAAACTGCATTGAGCAACCTGAGCTTTTTCCACTGGAGGATTTCATGGCAAAGCTGACCTACAAGATCGTCGAGCATGACGGGGGCTGGGCCTATAAGGTCGGCGAGACATTTTCGGAGACGTTCCCTACGCACGAGGATGCGCTGCGCGCCGCCGAGATCGCTTCGGCCGAACAGCAGGTCGCCGGCACCACCGACGGCATCCAGTACGAGGACGCCGAAGGCAAATGGCACGATGAACTCGCCGACGGCCGCGACCGGCCGCAAACCGAAGTTTCCGATTAGGCTGGTGTCGTAGCTGATGGCTTCTCGCACCTCCGGTTTCAAGGGCTGGGGCTGGGCAAATCATTCTCCTGCTGCGACCCTGGATATGGCGAACTCCAATCCCATTGGGGACAAACACGATCAGGCGCGGCGAAGAAGCGTGCTTGCCACGCAGCCGCTTTACAGGGCAGTCTGGTAGCGCTACCGTTTCATCATCGCGCGTGACCAGGGAGGAGCTTTGGGAACTGCCGCGGCCAGTCAGGAAAGCGGTTTCCTTCGAAGACGTCGCAGGAAGCATTCGGGAGGAAATCGATGGCGTCTGTCGCGATTGGCGATGTCTACAAATCATTCGGAACCGTCGAGATTCTCCACGGTGTCAGCGTCGATATAGAGGATGGCGAGTTCGTCACGCTGGTCGGGCCGTCGGGCTGCGGAAAATCGACCCTTCTCAGGATGATCGCCGGCCTGGAAAAGATTTCGCGCGGCCAGATCGCGATTGGCGAGCGCGTCGTCAACAACGTTGCGCCAAAAGAACGCGACGTCGCCATGGTGTTCCAGAACTACGCGCTCTACCCGCACATGACCGTCGCCGAGAACATGGCGTTCTCGCTGATGCTCAAGGGTGTTGCGAAAGCCGAAAGCGCTGCCAGCGTCAAGCGCGCCGCCGAAATCCTGGGGCTGGTGCCATTGCTGGAGCGCTATCCCAGGCAGCTTTCCGGCGGCCAGCGCCAGCGCGTCGCCATGGGCCGGGCGATCGTGCGCGATCCGGCGGTCTTCCTGTTCGACGAGCCGCTTTCCAATCTCGACGCCAAGCTCAGGGTGCAGATGCGCGCCGAGATCAAGGAACTGCACCAGCGCCTGAAGACCACGACGGTCTATGTCACCCACGACCAGATCGAGGCCATGACCATGGCCGACAAGATCGTCGTCATGCATGACGGCATCGTCGAGCAGATCGGGCCGCCATTGGAACTCTACGACCGGCCCAACAACCTTTTTGTCGCCAGCTTTATCGGCTCGCCCGCCATGAACATGCTGAGGGGCGAAATCGCTGTCGACGGCGGCTCACCGTCTTTTCGCGGCTCCGGGGGGATTTCCCTGCCGCTGGCCGCAGTGCCGTCGACCGGCAGTGGCGAGCAGGTGGTGCTGGGGATACGCCCCGAGCATCTGCGGCTATCCCAGGACGATGGCATTCCCGTCACCGTCGTGGTGGTCGAGCCGACCGGGTCGGAAGTGCAGCTCATCGGCCGGACGGCCGGCGGTGACGAGATCGTCGCCAATTTCCGCGAGCGCCATTCCTTCACGCCGGGCGAGACCGTACGGCTCACGGCCGAGCCGGGCCTCATCCATCTCTTTCATGGCGAAACCGGGCAGCGCTTCGAACTGCGCGCCCGGCAGTAGGAACCATAAGGCAAGACAATAAACAGGAGGAAACGAGCATGAAATTCACCAGACGTGACGTGATCCGCACGACTGCCGGCGTGGCGGCGGGAGCCTTGGGAAGCCGCTTCGTCGGCTCTTCCGCCTTTGCCCAGGAGGGGTTGACGTACAAGCCCGAAGACGGCGCAAAGCTGCGCATGCTGCGCTGGTCGCCGTTCGTTCAGGGCGATGAAGACCAATGGCTGGCCAACACCAAGCGGTTCACCGAGGCGACCGGCGTCGAGGTCCGTGTCGACAAGGAAAGCTGGGAGGACATTCGCCCCAAGGCGGCGGTTGCCGCCAATGTCGGCTCCGGCCCAGATCTGATGCTGGTCTGGTTCGACGACCCGCACCAGTACCCCGACAAGTTGCACGACGTGTCGGAACTGGGTGAGTATCTCGGCACGAAATATGGCGGCTGGCACGACGGACCAAAGCAGTATGCGACGCGGGAGGGAAAATTCCTCGGCCTGCCCCTGGCCACCATCGGCAATGCCATCGTCTATCGGGAAAGCTGGGTGAAGGAGGCTGGCTTCTCGGAATTTCCGAAGGACACGGCGGGCTTCCTCGAGCTTTGCAAGGCCTTGCAGGCGAAGGGCCATCCGGCCGGTTTCACACACGGCCATGGCGTCGGCGACGGCAACAACTATGCTCACTGGCTGCTGTGGAGCCATGGCGGCCAGATGGTCGACGAGAGCGGAAAGGTGACGATCAACAGCCCCGAGACGCTCAAGGCGATCGAATACGCCCAGGAACTCTACAAGACCTTCATCCCCGGCACCGAAAGCTGGCTCGACGTGAACAACAACCGCGCCTTCCTGGCCGGCGAACTGGGCGTCATCGCCAACGGCATTTCCGTGTATAACACGGCCAAGACCAACAAGGACAATGATCCGAAACTGGCTGAAATCGCCAAGGACATGCGCACGACCAGCCTGCCGATCGGCCCTGTCGGGAAATCGGTCGAGCTGTTCCAGGTGACCACGGCGGTGATCTTCGACTACACGCCCTATCCCAATGCGGCAAAAGCCTATCTGCAGTTCATGTTCGAGGAACAGCAAATGGCGGAATGGATCACCTCCTCGGCCGGCTATTGCTGCCAGACACTCAAGGCCTTCGACAACAATCCGGTGTGGACGGCCGACCCGAACAATGCCGCTTACGCCAAGGCCTCGGCGACGCTGCGTCCCAATGGCTATGCCGGGCCGCTCGGCTACGCCTCGGCTGCGACCATGGCCGACTATGTGCTGGTCGACATGTTCGCCAAGGCGGTGACGGGCCAGGCGACGCCGCAGGAGGCGGTGGAAGAGGCGGAGAAACGCGCCAACCGCTACTACCGCGTTTGATCGCAGCCGAGCCGGGCAGGCGCGACCGCGCTGCCCGGTCTGGTCCTGAAATCGCGTGGCGGCCTCTCAGGCCACCATGCCAGCAGACCGTATGAGGAGCCGTCCCATGGCCGTGTCGTCCGCTGCCGTTCAGCCGCGTCCGTCGATCCTGTCGCGGAGCCTGTCGCTCCTGGCCGACAGCCGGAACGCGCTTGGCTTCGGCTTCATGCTGCCGGCGGCAGCGCTGCTGCTGGTCTTCCTCACCTATCCGCTCGGGCTCGGCATCTGGCTCGGCTTCACCGATGCCCGCATCGGCCGCCCCGGTATTTTCATAGGCATCGAAAACTACCAATATCTGTCGGATGACGCCGTCTTCTGGCTCTCCGTATTCAACACCTTGCTCTACACGATAAGCGCGTCGATCCTGAAGTTCGCGCTCGGCCTCTGGCTGGCGCTTATCCTCAATCAGAACCTTCCCTTCAAATCGTTCTTCCGCGCGATCGTGCTGCTGCCGTGGGTGGTGCCGACGGTGCTGTCGGCAATCGCCTTCTGGTGGATCTACGATTCGCAGTTCTCGATCCTGTCCTGGGCACTTATGGAAATGGGCCTGATCGACCATCGCATCAATTTCCTCGGCGATCCTGTGAACGCGCGCGCTTCGGTCATCGCCGCCAATGTCTGGCGCGGCATTCCGTTCGTGGCGATCACGCTGCTGGCCGGCTTGCAGACCATACCCCAGTCGCTCTACGAGGCCGCCACGCTCGACGGCGCCAGTCGCTGGCAATTGTTCCGTTTTGTGACGCTGCCGCTGCTGACGCCGATCATCGCCATCACCATGACGTTTTCGGTGCTGTTCACCTTCACCGATTTCCAGCTGATCTATGTGCTGACCCGCGGCGGACCGGTCAATGCCACCCATTTGATGGCGACATTGTCGTTTCAGCGCGGCATTTCGGGAGGCCAGCTTGGCGAGGGCGCCGCCATCGCGGTCGCCATGATCCCGTTCCTGCTTGCGGCGATCCTGTTCAGCTATTTCGGCTTGCAACGCCGCAAATGGCAGCAAGGCGGCGGAGACTGACATGGCCACGATCAAAAAAACGAAACGTCCGGAACTCGACGAAGGCGGCATGGGCTACCTTCAGAGCCTGCCGCGGCGCGTGGTGACGGTCTATCTGCCGTTGCTGGTGTTCGTCATCGTGCTGTTGTTCCCGTTCTACTGGATGACGATCACGGCGATCAAACCCAACCTCGAGATGACCGACTACGCCAATTTCAATCCATTATGGGTCGTGCATCCGACCTTCGAGCACATCCGCTATCTCTTGTTCGATACGTCCTATCCGGGCTGGCTGCTCAACACGATCATCATCTCCACCGCCGCCACGTTCCTGTCGCTGCTGGCTGCGGTGTTCGCGGCCTATGCGATCGAACGGCTGCGGTTTTCCGGGGCGCGGCAGGTCGGGCTGGCGATCTTCCTCGCCTATCTCGTGCCGCCGTCGATCCTGTTCATCCCGCTGTCGGTGATGGTGTTCAACCTTGGGCTTTACGACACCCCGTTCGCGCTCATCCTCACCTACCCGACCTTCCTGGTGCCTTTCTGCACTTGGCTGCTGATGGGTTACTTCCGTTCGATCCCGTTCGAACTGGAGGAATGCGCGCTCATCGACGGGGCGAGCCGCTGGCAGATCCTCATGAAGATCGTGCTGCCGCTGTCGGTGCCCGGCCTGATTTCCGCCGGCATCTTCGCATTCACCCTGTCATGGAACGAATTCATCTATGCGCTGACGTTCATCCAGTCGTCCGAAAACAAGACTGTGCCGGTCGGGGTGCTGACGGAGCTTGTCCGCTCCGACGTCTACGAGTGGGGAGCGCTGATGGCCGGAGCCCTGATCGGCTCGCTGCCGGTGGTGGTGCTCTATTCGTTCTTCGTCGAGCACTACGTTTCCTCGATGACCGGAGCGGTGAAGGAATAGCGCCCTGCGGGGCGCCTTCTCCCTTCTCCCCCTTGTGGGAGAAGGTGGCCGAGCGAAGCTCGGTCGGATGAGGGGTGTTCCAGCTTGGCACCAACAGCACTCCGTCCAACACCCCTCAACCGTCTTGGCGCTGCGCGCCAATCCACCTTCTCCCACAAGAAGGGGAGAAGGAAGAAGAGGCGCATTGCCGCCAACCATCCGCCGCGTTATCTCAGGCGACCCTGTCTGCCCAGGCGACCCTGTCTGCCCAGGCGACCCTGTCTGCCTCAGGCGACCTGCCTGCCTAACGCGACCTTCTGCCGGAGCCTGCCAATGCCCGAAATCGTCACCGCCGCCATGCTCGTCATCGGCGACGAGATTCTGTCCGGCCGCACCAAGGACAAGAATATCGGCCACCTCGCCGACATCATGACGGCGATCGGCATCGACCTTAAGGAGGTGCGCATCGTTGCCGACGAGGAAGACGAGATCGTCGCCGCAGTGAACGCCCTGCGTGCCCGCTACACCTATGTCTTCACCACCGGCGGCATCGGCCCGACGCATGACGACATCACCGCGGATGCCATTGCCAAGGCGTTCGGCGTGCCCTGCGACTACGACGCCAAAGCCTATGCCATGCTGGAAGCGAGCTACGCGGCGCGCGGCATCGAATACACCGAGGCGCGCAAGCGCATGGCGCGGATGCCGCGCGGTGCCGACCATATCGACAATCCGGTGTCGATCGCGCCGGGCTTTCGCATCGGCAACGTCCATGTCATGGCCGGCGTGCCGGCGATTTTCCAGGCGATGCTCGACAATGTGGTGCCGACGCTGAAGGCCGGCACCAAAATGCTGTCGGCCACTGTGCACTGTCCGTTCGGCGAAGGCCTGGTCGGCGGACCGCTGGGCGACATCCAGAAGGCACACCCGGACACGATCATCGGCTCCTACCCGAAATATGGCGACGGCAAGTTCTGGACCGAGCTGGTCGTCCGTGCCCGCAGCCAGCAAGCGCTGGACGCCGCCCGCGCCGAGGTCGAAGCGATGGTCGCAGGCCTCACCAGCGCGGCCAGTTGATCTAAAGCGCGTCGCGTCAGAGACGATCCATGCGACGCGCTTTAACTTTCTTGTCTGTATGCACGGCGCGATCCCAAATCCGCTGCGCACCCTCGTGCCCAAAGTATGCTTTTGGGCGACATGCATTAGCCCGTATCCGGGTTAGCCGGAACCAAGCATGGTGCAGTGACGTTTCATGCGGGCGCGTTTCGATCGCCCGTGAATTGAGGGGTTACCATGCGATTCAAGACCATCGTCGCCATACTGCAGAACGAACAGGATGCGGAGCGCGTGCTCGAATGCGCCATTCCGCTTGCCGACAAGTTCGAGAGCCATCTCATCGGCATCCATGCCGAAGCGCTTCCCGTCCCCTACACCTCGGCCACCGGCTTTCCCGACACCGAGTTCCTGCAGGTCTCCGCCGACATGAACAAGGAGCGTGCTGAAAAATTGCGGGCGGTTTTCCTCAGGCATGTCGAAGAGTCCGGCCTTTCCTTCGAGTGGCGCAGCCTCGAGAGCTTTTCAGGAGACAGCGCGCTGACCGGCATCCCAACCGTGCGCACCGCGGACCTGATCATCGCCGCGCAGCGCGAGACGGGCGGCGATCCGAGCGCCGACGTCGACACGCTGGTCTATGACGCCGGCCGGCCGGTACTGGTCGTGCCGCACTCAGGCCCGCTCATCACCAGCTTCAAGCATGTGCTGCTCGCCTGGAACGGCAGCAAGGAGGCGGCGCGCGCCGCCTTCGACGCCCTGCCCTTCATCATCGAGGCCGAAAGAACCGATATTGTCGTCATCGACCCGCCGGATACGCTCGACGAGGCCCCGGAGGCGGCCGGCGCCGAAATCGCCGCCGCCCTGTCCAGGCATGGCGCCACGGTCAGCGTCTCGGTGCTGCAATCGGCCGGCCACTCGGTCGACGAGGTGATCCAGACCAGGGTTGCCGAAACTGGCGCCGACCTGCTCGTGCTCGGCGCCTACAGCCATTCCTGGCTGCGCCAGCTGCTGTTCGGCGGCGTCACCCGCACGGTGCTGCGCACCCTGCCGGTGGCAGCTTTCCTGTCGCGGTAAATCGACCAGCGGCAAGTCCACAGGCGGCAAGTCCACAGGGATCGCTTGCCGCCGCCCTTGCCAAGGCCAAGGCTTTCCAGTTATTTCCGCGCGCATTCCTTCAGGTGCCTGCGCGCGTTTTTCGCGCGCAGCGGAGTGTGCGAAAAATGTCCCTTCCCGAAAAGGCCTTTCCCGTCTCCTGGGATCAGTTCCACCGCGACGCGCGCGCGCTCGCCTGGCGGCTTGCCGGCGCCAACAAGGGCCAATGGAAGGCGATCGTCTGCATCACCCGCGGCGGCCTGGTGCCGGCCGCCATCATCTCGCGTGAACTCGGCATCCGGGTCATCGAGACGGTTTGCGTCGCCTCCTATCACGACTATGCCAGCCAGGGGCAGTTGCAGGTGCTGAAGGAGGTCACGCCGGCACTGCTCGCCGATGACGGGGCCGGCGTATTGATCATCGACGACCTCACCGACACCGGCAAGACCGCGGGCATCGTCCGCGCCATGATGCCCAAGGCGCATTTCGCCACCGTCTACGCCAAGCCGAAAGGCAGGCCGCTGGTCGACACCTTCGTCACCGAGGTCAGCCAGGACACCTGGATCTATTTTCCGTGGGACATGGGCTTCACCTACCAGAAGCCGATCGCCGACGACCACGCCGGCTGATTCGCGGCAGCTGCTTTTTCTCCTCCCGGAACATACCGGCGCGGCCTTCTTGCCGGCGCACTTCTTGAAAGAGTGCAGCGGCGCACGATATTCCTGAATCGACGTCTCGTGTGTGGTTAATTCGTGCGTATGAGGTTTTTTACTTTTATTGCTTATGATTAGCCGTAAGATTCACGAGACGGCAAGTGATTCTGGAGGCTGGGGCAAGCTTCTCCGATGTTGACGAGGCCAGTAACGCACAACCATTTGGCCGAAAGGGTCCAGCGGCTCTTCGGCACGGCGCCGTGCCGTTTGCAGGTTGCAGCATTGCCCTGGCGCGATACCGGGCATGGCGTTGAAATCATGCTGATCACCAGCCGCGATACCGGCCGCTGGGTGCTTCCCAAGGGCTGGCCTGAGGCCAAGGAACTGCTTTGCGAAGCGGCGGCGCGCGAGGCCGGCGAGGAAGCCGGGCTGCGCGGCACGGTCTCCCACCACGAAGCCGGCCGCTACTTCTATGCCAAGGCTTTGGCTTCCGGCGAGGAAGTGCCTTGCGAAGTCCTGGTGTTTCCGCTGCGGGTCGACAAGATCGCCGACCGGTGGAAGGAAAAGCGCTCGCGCACCCGCAAATGGGTCAGCCCAGCCGAGGCCGCGCGCATGGTCAACGAGCCGGACCTTGGCCAGATCATCGCCTACTTCTGTGCCGACCCGCACCAGTTCTCCTGAGCAAGCATAGCGGCCAAAGCCGCGCACCTGCCGCGCATCACCGGCGATGTTCTTGGCAAAGCGAATCGATTTGGCCACTCCAGCTTTGGGCATGCGCTGTCGGGCTGGCGGCCTGCACGTGATAAGAATCGAAAATCCTGCGGCCACTTCTATCCCCGTTATCCACATATGTGACACACAAGATGTTGGGGTCACAAAAGCTACGCAAACGAATCCTTGACGGCGCAAAACGAGTCGCCTTTTATAGGCCATGCGCTCCTGTTGAGAGCGCGACCGGAAAGTTTTGAGCCCGGTCTTTTTTCCCGGATTATGTGCGTTTGGCCGCATTTCCGCCCTGGCTACGGGGCCGGCGGAAGCGTCGGGATTTTGGGGTTTTTTGGGGACGAAAGGGAAAAATGTCGGACTGGAATAAATTGTCTGTTAATACTATATTTAGTGTTTGCAGGTAGGTTCGACGCTAGATAATGTGAAGTTCCCTCGATTGAGGGAGTCGCAAAAAAGTTTCAGTCTTGAGGGACCCGCAGGGTCCGTCGGCGCGTTGGACGGCTACTTCGCAAGGAGTTCGACCAGCAGGGCGGGCGGAGCCTCGTGAAAAGGAGCCGGCCGTTTTCGAACGCCGGCAGACGGCGGACATGCGCGTTTCGCAATGGGGGCAGAAATCCCCTGGGAAAGGCGCTATATCTAGACACAAAGGGATAGGACCAATGCGCATCGAGCGTCGTTTCACCAAGCAAGGGCTAGCAGGTCAAGAACGGGCGGCTTATGCGGAGATCGAATTCCGCAAGGCGCTTTCGGAGATCAAGAATCCGGATGGCTCGGTGGTGTTCCGCTTGGACAATATCGATGTGCCGGCGCAGTTCAGCCAGGTTGCCGCCGACATCCTGGCGCAGAAATATTTCCGCAAGGCCGGCGTGCCGGCACGGTTGAAGAAGGTCGAGGAGAATGACGTCCCCTCCTTCCTGTGGCGCTCCGTCGCCGACGAGGCCGAACTGGCAAAACTGCCCGAGGCTGAGCGCTACGGCTCCGAGACCGACGCCCGCCAGGTCTTCGACCGTCTTGCCGGCACCTGGACCTATTGGGGCTGGAAGGGCGGCTACTTCAAGTCGGAGGAAGACGCGCGCGCCTTCCGCGACGAGCTCGCCTACATGCTGGCCACCCAGCGCGTTGCGCCGAACTCGCCGCAATGGTTCAACACCGGCCTGCACTGGGCCTATGGCATCGACGGCCCGAGCCAGGGCCACTTCTATGTCGACCCGTTCACCGGCAAGCTGACCAAGTCGAAGTCTTCTTACGAGCATCCGCAGCCGCATGCCTGCTTCATCCAGGGCGTGCAGGACGATCTCGTCAACGAAGGCGGCATCATGGATTTGTGGGTGCGTGAAGCGCGCCTGTTCAAATACGGCTCCGGCACCGGCTCCAACTTCTCGTTCCTGCGCGGCGAGGGCGAAAAACTGTCCGGCGGCGGCCGTTCGTCCGGCCTGATGAGCTTCCTCAAGATCGGCGACCGCGCGGCGGGCGCCATCAAGTCGGGCGGCACGACGCGCCGCGCTGCAAAGATGGTCATCGTCGACGCCGACCATCCCGATATCGAGGAATTCATCGACTGGAAGGTCAATGAAGAGCAGAAGGTCGCCTCGCTGGTCACCGGCTCGAAGATCGTCAAGAAGCACCTCGAAGCGATCATGAAGGCCTGCATCAACTGCGAAGGCCAGGACGACGATTGCTTCGACCCGGCGATCAACACCGCGCTGAAGCGTGAAATCAAGCTGGCCAAGAAGGACGGGGTGCCGGAGAATTACATCTACCGCGTCATCCAGTTCGCCAGGCAGGGCTACACCTCGATGTCGTTCAAGACCTACGACACCGACTGGGATTCGGACGCCTACCTCACCGTTTCGGGCCAGAACTCCAACAATTCGGTCTCGCTGAAGGACGATTTCCTGCGCGCCGTGGAGCAGGACGGCGACTGGCACCTCACCGCCCGCAAGGACGGCAAGGTGCTGAAGACGCTGAAGGCCAGGGATCTGTGGGAAAAGATCGGCTATGCCGCCTGGGCGTCGGCCGACCCGGGCCTGCACTTCAACACGACGATGAACGACTGGCACACCTGCGCCGCCGCCGGTGCGATCCGGGCGTCCAACCCGTGCTCGGAATACATGTTCCTCGACGACACCGCCTGCAACCTGGCCTCGATCAACCTGCTGCCCTATCGCAACGCCGACGGCACCATCGACATCGCTGCCTACGAACACACGGTTCGGCTGTGGACCATGGTGCTGGAAATTTCCGTCATGATGGCGCAGTTCCCGTCGAAGGAGATCGCCAAGCTCTCCTACGAATACCGCACGCTCGGCCTCGGCTACGCCAATATTGGCGGCCTGCTGATGACATCGGGCATTCCCTATGATTCCGACGAGGGCCGCGCCATCTGCGCAGCGCTCACCGCCATCATGACCGGCACGGCCTATGCCACCTCGGCCGAAATGGCCGCCGAACTCGGCGCCTTCCCCGATTACGACCGCAATGCCCAGAACATGCTGCGTGTCATGCGCAACCATCGCCGCGCCGCCTATGGCGACAGGGACGGCTACGAGAAACTCGCCGTCAACCCGGTGCCGCTGGTCGCCTCCGACCTGAAGCAGCCGGAGCTTGCCGCCCATGCCAAGGCTGCCTGGGACCGCGCCATCGAGCTCGGCGAGGAGCATGGCTACCGCAATGCGCAGGCGACCGTGATCGCGCCGACCGGCACGATCGGCCTGGTCATGGATTGCGACACCACCGGCATCGAGCCCGATTTCGCACTGGTGAAATTCAAGAAGCTGGCCGGCGGCGGCTATTTCAAGATCATCAACCGCGCCGTCCCTGAAGCGCTGCGCACGCTCGGCTATTCGGAAAGCCAGATCGCCGAGATCGAGGCCTATGCGGTCGGCCACGGCAACCTCAACCAGGCGCCTGCCATCAACCCCGGCTCGCTTAGGGCAAAGGGTTTTACCGACGACAAGATCGCGGCACTTAACGCCGCGTTGAAGTCGGCCTTCGACATCAAGTTCGTCTTCAACCAGTGGACGCTGGGTGCCGACTGGGTGAAGGAGACGTTTGGCTTCATCGACGAGCAGCTCAACGATTTCTCGTTCGAGATGCTGCCGGCGCTCGGCTTCTCGAAGAAGGACATCGAGGCCGCCAACATCCATGTCTGCGGGGCGATGACTCTCGAGGGAGCACCATTTCTGAAAGACCAGCATCTGCCGGTGTTCGACTGCGCCAGCCCGTGCGGCAAGATCGGCAAGCGTTCACTGTCGATCAACAGCCACATCCAGATGATGGCGGCAGCGCAGCCCTTCATCTCCGGCGCCATTTCCAAGACCATCAACATGCCGAACGACGCGACGGTGGAAGACGCCAAGGGCGCCTACATGCTGTCGTGGAAGCTGGCGCTGAAGGCCAACGCGCTCTATCGCGACGGCTCGAAACTCTCGCAGCCGCTCAATGCCTCGCTGCTTGCCGACGTCGAAGACGACGAGGACGATGCCGTCGAGCAGCTGATCGCCGCACCTGCTTCACAGCGCGCCGTGCAGGTGACCGAAAAGATCGTCGAACGCGTCGTCGAACGCCTCTATCGCGACCGCGAAAAGCTGCCGAACCGTCGCAAGGGCTATACCCAGAAAGCGGTCGTCGGCGGCCACAAGGTCTATCTGCGCACCGGCGAATTCGACGACGGTCGCCTTGGCGAGATCTTCATCGACATGCACAAGGAAGGTGCGGCCTTCCGGGCGATGATGAACAACTTTGCCATCGCCATCTCGCTCGGCCTGCAATATGGCGTGCCGCTCGAGGAATATGTCGAAGCCTTCACCTTCACCAAATTCGAGCCGGCCGGCATGGTGCAGGGCAACGACGCGATCAAGAACGCCACGTCGATCCTCGACTACGTGTTCCGCGAGCTTGCCGTGTCCTATCTTGCCCGCCACGACCTCGCCCATGTCGACCAGTCGGACTTCGACAAGACCGCACTCGGCCGCGGCATCAACGAAGGCAAGGCGACACCGTTCTCGAAGGGCCTGACCCGCGGCGTCTCGCCGGTCAAGCTGGTATCGGGCATGGGTGCCGACCCCAAGGGGTTCGGCGGTTCAAGTCCCTCTCCCGCCCCCACTCGCTCGGCGCCGACGGCGTTCTCAGGCTCCAACGTGCTGGCGCTGAAGCCGGCCAGCGACGAAGCGATCGCCTATAAGCGAGACTACGAGGAGCGGGCGAAGGAACTGGTCGAGGATATCGTCTACGAGGAGGCAACCGACCCGACTGGGCTGTTCACCGACGAGGCCGCGAAAGAAGCGGCCGAGGCCAAGGCGCTTGCCGCTACAAGGCGTCAGCAATCCCTTATGCAGGGCTACACTGGCAACGAATGCTCCGAATGCCACAATTTTACGATGGTGCGGAACGGCACGTGCGAGAAGTGCGACACCTGTGGAAGTACAAGTGGATGCTCGTGATACTAATGCTACTTGCGAGGTGGACCTTAAGGAATGTCCCTAGACACCCGTTTGAGTCCTCCCGCGACTTAAGCTGAGTCCTTCCCCTGGGCGCTTCCCTCGCGCCCAGGGCTTCTATTTTGAAGAGAGCCGACGCGAGGCTCCGGCCTCGATCCGGCCTCAAAGCCCGCTAAGCGGGGGGAAGGCTGCATCACATAGGGGCGGCCATAGCAGACGTCAGGAGTCCGGAAGAATGGCAGGGGCAGCAGACATTCCTGCCCGAAACTGCTCATTCACCGCCGCCGCACCCGCCGCCGCAGCCATCACCGCCTCCCCCGCCGCCGCAGCCTCCGCTATTAGCGTTCCGTCTGTCTCTTCGCGGCCGCCCGACCGGAAGCAGGCGCGTAAGGGCGACGAATGCCGCCATTCCGACAATCAACATCCACGCGGACGAATTCCAATCGAGACTCCATCCTGCCCACAAAACGAAGAAGGCATAGAAGGCAGCGGTGCCGAGTTGGCTCTTCGTGACATATGGCAGCCGCGATGTCTCGACGGCCGTGCGTCGCTCGGCGTCCCCGAAGCGAATCTGTTCGCCCGGCCAGATGTCGGACGGCGGCATGGTGCCGAATTCTTCCTGATACCGTTCCTTCGTTCGCCTGTAGCAATCGTGGAATTTGGAGTTTTCAGCAGCACCGCCTTCGGTCGGTTCGTGATGGATATCCCTGCCCAGCACGCCACGGCAGAAATCGTCCCAGTAGCTGCGGGTGTACACGAGGTGCAGGTGCCAGGCTTCATCGACTTCCTGCGAAGGGGTCAGCATCTCGTCAGAGACGCACATCAGGTAGACGAATTTTTTATATTCTTCGACGACACGCTGCGCAAACTCCGGCGGCCAGCCATTTTCTCGGGCAAGCCTGGCCGAGAAGGGCAGATTGATGTCGGGTTGATCGAAATTGTAGCCTTCAATGCGATGCCAGAGATTGAGGTCGCTTGGTCCGCTCATCTGCCCTCTCATCGACGGTGGAACGACAATAACTATAGCACATTCTGTGGAGTGCACCGGCGGGGTACGTGTTTGCGTCTCTCTAGCTGCGCATCATTGTAATCGACCACTCCCCAACAGAGGGGCGGACAGTGAACCCAAGATTCGCGTCGCCCGCCGATACGGACGAGGGAAAACCAAGAGCCAAGACGATTGCCGCCGGCAGGGCGAATTTGTTGCGTCTGATGGTTTCCCTATTCGTTATCGAAATCACTGAATGACCATTGTTTTCAGTTCCTGAAGCCTTTGGTCGTAAACCGAGTTCAGGCACTCTTTGTTGGCTCCGCAGCCGTTGCGGTCTGTAAGCCAGATCTGTTGGACACCCAGGATGCGTTTTCAGAGTTCCGGCTCGACGTTGTCGCGAATCCAGAAATATATCGAGTTCATTGCTCGATCTTTCGCCCAGATGCTTTCGTCGTCGCACATTGCCAGTTCTGATGGCGTGGTAGCCTTTGAGCAGGCGTAGCTCGGACCATGGATGCCAGTCGGCTGCCCTTGACTTCTCAAATGAGCCTCCGTCTTGATGCACACCAGCAACGGCCCTTTCGTATTGATTTCAGCCTTCGCCTCTTCAAGCATGGCCGTCCAGATGCCGACCCACGCGTCGTTCCCGGCGATGGCCTGTCCTGTCTTGATTGCATCCATGTGGGCGCTCAACGACGTCGGCATCCATTTGAAGGTATCCGGCGCACCGGGATCGTAGAATGCCATAAGACACGAAGCGGTCAGCATAGACGTCAACCCGCCGCGCATGTCGCCAACGAAAACAGCCGCAGCGAAGATTCTGCGGCTGTTGTCGGATTGTCCGTCAGGCAGAAGTCGAGCGGCCGAAACGACCCCACCCCGATCCGCTTCGCGGATCGACCCTCCCCTCAAGGGGGAGGGAAACACCCTCAGTTCACGGCGCTGATGTTGCCCAGGCGTAAAAACAGGGTTTCGCCGGAAGAATCGTCGACGCCGTCATTGTCGGTGGCGACGAAGATGTCGCCGTTCTTGTCGATGGTGAAACCTTCGACCTTGTCGATGACATAGCCGTTGCTGGCTGATTTCAGGTCGCCGACGATGTCGCGCACCAGCGTTTTTTCGACCAACGGCAGGTCGCGACCAAGCTTGGCAGGTTTGAAGGCGTCGAGCGCCACCGAATAGATGCGCTTAACCTTGGCCAGGTCGCCGATCTGGTTGTCGCGTTCGAGAATGTAGAGCTTGCCGTCCTGCGCGGTGATCTCCGACAGGCCCATCCAGCCAGCTTCGGTCGCTTCGAGCGGGTAACGCACCGCCGACCATTCCTTGGCCTTGGGCTTGTAGGCCAGAAGCTTGACCTGGCCCTTGGGATCGTCGGCCCATTCGCGTTGCACGGCCATCACCAGCGTCAGGTCGTCGCCCTCGCCGACCGCAGTAATGCCTTCGAGACCGAAGCGGCTCTGGTGGGCGAGCAGTTCCATCGGGAAGCCGACTTCCTGCTTGATCACGCCCTTCTCGTCGACGCGCAGGATGGCGTGCGGGACGAGCTTTGCCGGATCCCCTTCATTGGCCAGCCAGAAGCCGCCTTCACCGTCGGCGACAAGACCCTCGATGTCGATCTTCTGTGCAGGGTGGCCATCACGCGTGACGATGGTCTTGCCGGTGATCAGTGCCGGCGTCTGGGTGGCATCGATCTCGAAGATCGAGGGCGCGTTGGCGTAGAACGAGTCCGAGGCAGCGAACAGCTTGCCGACAGTGTCGCCGGCGGCGAGCGCCGAAAGCGCGCCCCAGCCGAGCGGCGTCCCGTCTGCCGTGGGCTTTGCCGTGATCATCGGGTAGGTGGCGGGGCCTTCGGAGCGCTCGTAGATCATCACGTGCGAGCGGGCGAGCCCGTCCTCGACCAGGTCGGCCTCGTTGGCGGTGACCAGGAGATTGCGCGACGGGATCGCGACCAAGCCTTCCGGACCGATGCCGGACGGCAGGATCTGGACAAACCGAGGCTCCGCACCGGTGTCCTTGTAGACGCCGACAACGGAGCCACGCTCCGAAGCGACGAAGATCAGCCTGTCCTCGCCGAACGTGCCGATCTCGAGACCTTCCGGCTCGACGCCCTTCTTGTTGCGGTCGTCGGGATAATGGCCGGCATTGGCGACCTGGTACTCGAAGGACGAACCGGAATCGTAGAGGACCTCGCCCTTCTTGCTGAAGATCGTGAAGCCGCGCGAGCCGCCCTTGTAGTCGCCTTCGTTGGCGACGGCGAGGCGGTCATTGTCGAGCCATTTCACGGCGTCGGGCTCGCGCGCGACGTTTTCGATCTTGCCATCGAAGGACAAGGCACCGTTCTTCCTGGTATCGATCTTGTCCAGCGTGGCGTAGCCTGCGGAAAAGTGCGTGACGATTGCGCCGGTTTCGGCGTTGACGATAACGATGTGGTTATTTTCCTGCAGCGTGACTGCTATCTCGCCGGCCTCGTTGAAGGCGACGAATTCCGGCTCCGGATCTTCCCCAGCGACTTCGGCAATGCCCGCCAGGTTGACGGTCTTCATCGTCGCGCAATCAGGCTGGCCTTCGGCAAGCGTGAATATCTTGAGGTCGCCGGCCGGCATCTGCGGAATTTCACCGTCGTTCAGATCCTCGTCGCGCTCGTTCTCGATGGCGATGGCCAAAAACTTGCCGTCCTTGCTGAACGCCAGCGAGTCCGGTTGGCCGCCGAGGTCGCAAGTGCTTTCGATCGCCTTGGAGGCAAGGTCGATAACGCTGAGGTTGCCCGAAGGCCTGGCTTTGCTTTCCGACGTGTTGACGCCGGCCAGCACCTTGCCGCCGATGACCACAACCGAGGTCGGCTCGCCTGCTATCTTGACGATGCCGCCGGCCTTGGGCGCCTTGGGATCGGCGATGTCGATGAAGCCGACAGCACCGAGCGGGCTATCGGAATAAACCAGCGTCATGCCGTCTTCGCTCGCCGTGATGATCTCGGACGAAGTCGGCGTGGTCTTCTCGACATCCGCCGGGAGGTTTCCGGCCACCGCGAAGCTAGCGACCCGGTTGAACATCATGTCGGCATGGGCCGGCAGCGAAACCGAGGCAGCAAGCGCTGCCGTCAGGACGAAAAGCGCGGAATGGCGGGGCACGGGTGGCGTCTCCTGTTCGAATGGAAGCCACCTGATTTGCGGGAACGACATTTCAAAGCGATGACGGATCCATGACAGGCGGTCAGGTCCGTCGATATTCACCTCATGCTGGCCTGCAAATGGGCGCTTTCTTCGGCCGCCTACTCCGCCTCGGCCACCATTTGCCGCCCGCCAACCCAGTTCCGCCAGGTTCTCTCGTCGCCGTGGAAGACGTTGAGGTCGATGCGGCCCCTCACCCCATGCGACAGGCCGGAGCCGGAATACTGCCAGAACACCCATTTGCGGCCGGGATAGACCTTTGAAGGGTGCTGTGCCACCGCGCGCAGCCAGAATGGATAGTCCAGAAATGCGCCTCTGAGATTGTCGCGGTAGAAATCAGGCGCGGTGTAGATGATGGGCCGCTGGCCGTAGTGGCGCTCGAGCTTGTCCATGAACACCTGCATCTTCTCCAGCACCTTTTGCCGCGACGGCCGCCGCTTGCAGCTGGATTCGCCGTTCCACTCGACATCGATCACCGGCGGCAAGGCGCCCTCGACCCTCGGCACGTTGCGGATGAACCAGTCAGCCTGCTCACCAGCGGTGCGGCACCAGTAGAAGAAATGATAGGCGCCGCGCTTGAGGCCGGCGGCGTCGGCATTGCGCCAGTTCTTCCTGAACATCGGGTCGAGATGATCGCCGCCGTCGGTCGCCTTGATGTAGGCGAAGTTCGCGCCCTGCGCGCGCAGCTTCGCCCAGTTCACATTGCCTTGCCAGCGCGAGACGTCGACGCCGTGAACGGCGAGGTGTCTGGGCGATGCCCTGCCGAAATTGATCGGCTTGGCGTCACGGAACCGATAGCGCTGGACCGGCTCGGCGAGCATCGGTGCTGCCCGTGCCAGCCGCTTCGGCGCCACCAAGGCAATCGGCTCGACGGGCGGCTCGATGCTTTCGGCAGGCTCCGGAGTGGCCATCGCCACAGTCTGCTCCGTCGCCTCCTCCGGCGCGAAGTCGGGTTCGACATCGGCAGCGCCGACCGACGCCACCGGCGCGGGCGGCCGCACAACCGAACTGGTCGTCTCGCTGGACGGCACTTGCAGCGCGTCGACGCCGGGCGTGGACGTGCAGCCGGCAAGGCAAAGTGACGCGATCGAGAAGATGACGACGCCTGATAACCGCATCTGGACCTGTACGCAGAACACAACAGACCGAGGGCAAGACAACGCCGCCGGACAAACCAGTCCGGATTACTAACAAGAAATTACCAACAAAGTTTGAATCAAATTGTTAGGGCAGAGGGGCTGGGCAAGGCGCTCGCTCTATCACCGTAGCGGTGAGAGCCTGGAACGCTGCAGGACCGAGAGGGCGCGAAGGATCGCGACGCCAGCAGGTCGCTGCCTAGCCGCACAACCATAGATTGTGGCAGCTCTCGGCTACCATATGAGCGGGCGGGACGGAGCGGTCGGTGCCAAGGCGATCAGAGTTGGGGCGATCGGTGACGGGATTGACCGGCGCATCATCATCCCGGCGAACCTTTTCTTCGAGCAGCGAGCGAAGCTCGGCCGGCTGCACGCGGTCACGCTCCATCACCAGCTTGACCATCGGATCGCTCAAAAGCTCATCCAGGGTGTTAATTCTGTCGTTCATCCGTCGCCTCCTTCGACTGCCGACCCGCAGGCAATAGATAGGCGGCAATGATGGCTCGCCAATGACGCTTTGCCGACTATCTCGTGTCCCGGACGAAAAAATTTGGGCACGCCTTGTGCTTGATTTCGCCTGCGCTTCGGTTCGCCTGTGCTTCAGTTCGCATGTACTTCAATTCGCCTGTGCTTCAATTCGGCGGTGGGGCGCCTTCATATTGCGGCAGTCCGTCGTCGAGCTGTACCCAGGGCTGCTTCGAGGCGGTCCAGATATGCATCTGCGGCTTGAACATGGAAGGATCGTCGAGCGAGCCGGAGGTGATGCCGATGATGCCGGCGGAGTCGCGCCGGGAAAATATCGTCGTGCCGCAGCCCGGGCAGAAGCCGCGCTTGAGATCGGGCGAGGAATTCACCGTCGCCACCGGCCCGTCGATGGTCACGTCGTCGATGCGGAACAGCACGCGGGCGTTGAAGGCCGCGCCCAGCGCCTTCTGGCAAAGCCGGCAATGGCAGACGCGCTCGTTGATCGGCGCGGCCTCGGTGCGGTAGCGCACTGCCCCGCACAGGCAGCCACCCTGATATTTCGCCATTGCCTTAGCCCGTCTTTCTGAAGATTGGCAGGAAGGTAGCTGCCGGGATAGGAGCGTCAATTGAAAAGCTTTGATGGCGCCATCTGTTGGCGTGATGCGGCAGGCCGAATGTACGATCAGGCGCGATGCGCAACGAGCGTCGCCGGCCATCTCGCGGGAGGACGGCCGGCAGGCAGTTGTCAGGCGGTCAGTGCGTTTCTCTGACGATCTCGTCCCAGGTCTTGACCTTGGTCTCGCCATTGAGGAAGGGCAGTGCGGCGGCCACCAGTTCCGGCGCGAAAAACACGTCGTAGTGGGTGCGGTTCGGCAGGATGGCCAAGCGGTTTTGCGACAGGTTCTCGCGCATCCAGCCGGCGTCCTTCAGCCCGCCGCCGAGCAGCTGATAGAACTTGATCTCATGCTCGGGCCGGTACATGTCGCTGTCGCCGAACACCAGCATGACCGGCATCTTCAGCTTCGCCACGTCGGCGGAGTAGTCGTAGTCCTTGCGCATATGGGCACCGAGCTGGTCGAGCAGCTTTGGAAAATCCTGCGGGCGCGGCGCGACCGCCACGTAGGATTTGTACATCGGCGTGTCCTTCATCATGTCGGCCATCGCGGCGCCGACCTGCGCCTGCTGAGTACGCATGTCGGCATAGAAGCCGTCCGAGGCATAGCCGGTCGAGACCAGCACCAGCCGGCGCACTGTCTCGGGATGCTGGACGGCCATGCGGAAGGCGACGCCGCCTCCCAGCGAGTAACCCATGACGTCGACTTTGTCGTGGCCGAGCGCCTTGACGATCGCCGCCATGTCGTCGCCCATCGCCTCAAGGCTCAACGGCCGATCGCCGAGCGCGGTGCGGCCGTGACCATGCAGGTCGACGCCGATGACGGTGCGGCTTTCGGCAAGCTTCGGCAGGATCGGCGCGAACATGTCTGTGGTGCCGAGACCACCATGCAGCAGAAGCAGCGGCTCGCCCCGGCCATAGACGGCGTAATAATAATTCAGGCCGTTGATCGGCAGCAGGCCGGATTTCGCCGGCTTGGGCATGGCTTTCGTTTCGCTGGTCATGGACGGCTTTACGTCCTCGGCATTGCTGGCGCCCGGCGCGGCGAAGAGCGCCGCGGCCGAGGCGAAAATGGCGAAAAACATCGATCTGGACATGTCGGTCTCCTTGCGTCCCGCCGATATCAAAGCCGCCTGGCGACTTCTTCGAGCTGGTCGGCGCACTGGCCCCAGCCCTCGTGAAAGCCCATCTTCTCGTGCTCTTCGCGGTCAGTGACCGACCAATGCGCAACCCGGGCGATGTAGCGGGTCTTGCCCTCGCCCTCATCCTCAAAGGTCAGCACGACCGTCATGAACGGCTTTTCGGACGGCTCCCAGGCCTTTGTGTAGGCGTCGGTGAGAACGATCTTTTTGCCCGGCACGACTTCGAGGAAGACTCCGGGGTTCGGGAATTCGTTGCCGTCGGGACCGGCCATCACAACCAGGCTGGAGCCGCCGGTGCGCACGTCCATTTCGGCGCGCGGCGTCGTCCACGGCTTTGGCGCGAACCATTGCGTCACGAGCTTCGGCTCGGTCCAGCAGCGATAGACGTTCTCGCGCGGCGCATCGATGATGCGGGCGAGAACCAGTTCACGGTCGGAGCTGGGGGCGATGTCGAGCTTGGTCGTCATGATGGTCTCCTCACTTGCTTGCTAAAGAGTTTGAATGCCGGTTTCCGTCTCAAGGACGAGTGGGCAACGCGCAGCCCGACACGGTTTCGCGAAAAACTTCGCCAGGCCGATTCCGGCGGACGCCGAATGAGAGCTTAGTGGCGCTTGGCTTGCACCAGATAGGCGTCGATATCGGTCTCGCCGAGCCACTTCGCCGCTTCCAGCCGGTGCAGGCCTTCAACCAGGATATGGCGCTTGCCGTCGTGGCGCACCTGGATCGGCGTCTTCATGCCGTTTTCCAGAATGTCCTCGGCCAGATGCCGAACGGTCTCAGGATGCAGCGTCTTCCTGCGCGCGGTCGGCACGTAGATGTCGTCCACCCTGACCTTTTGCACTCTCAGCATGTCGGCTCCCGCGGCGGAAAAGGCCGCCCTTTGAGAGATAGTCGGTTTGACAGGCGAGGCCAAGGCCGGCTGTCGGCTATCGCTGGCCCGATCGTTTCCGATTGACGCTTGCCGAGCAGATGGCCGAAATGGCGATCTTCGATCATGCCGGTAGCCATGACTGACTTGCCGACCGAATTCCCCGATTTCGGACTGACGCCCCACCAGCGCCGGCAAGCGGTGCGCGGCCACTACTGGGAATGGCCGGGCATGGACGGCGAACATGGCGAGATCTGGTGCTACAGCGACCGTTTCTCATACCGCCGGGGCGAGACGGTGACGCTGCATGTCAGCTCGACGGCCTCCAGCTTCAGCATGGCGATCGTCCGCGACGGCGGCATCGAGACGAAAATGTTCGAGAAGGCCGGGATCGCGGCACGCTGGCAGGATACACCCGACCAATGTTCGGTCGCAGGCTGCGGCTGGGACGCGTCGTTTGAATTCCGCGTCGGCGACGAGTGGCCGTCCGGCGCCTACCGCGTCACGCTGACGGCGGATGGCCGCGATGGCAAGCCGGTCCGCTGCCATCATCTTTTCATCGTTATCCCGCAGCCCGGCAAGAAACGGGGTGGTGTGCTGCAGGTCGCCGCCACCGGCACCTGGCTTGCCTACAACACTTGGGGCGGCTCCAATCATTACGAAGGCATCACCGGCCCGAACCGCGACCAATATGCCCCAATGGTGTCGACGCAGCGGCCATGGTGCCGCGGCTTTGTTGTCCTGCCGAAGGAGGCGCCGCGCGTGCCGCTCGAGGTCGCCGTGCCGCCCAAAACCGTGCCGCGCTATCCGCATATGGAATGGGCCTTCGCCACCGGCCATTCGAAGAAATACGCCTCGTCCGGCTGGGCAAGCTATGACAGCCACTTCTTTCGTTTTGCCGAACGCGCCGGCTATGCGGTCGACCTTGCCAGCCAGCACGAATTGCATTTCTCGCCCGAAATCCTCGACGGCTATGACTGCGTCATCTTCGTCGGCCATGACGAATACTGGACCTGGGAGATGCGGGACGCTGTCGACGCCTATGTCGAGCGCGGCGGTCGCGCGGCGCGCTTCGCCGGCAATTTCATGTGGCAGACCAGGCTGGAGGACGGGGGCCGCCGCCAGGTCTGCTACAAATACCGCGCCCGTGCCGAGGATCCGGTCTATCGCGGCGGCGACGTGACCCGCGCCACCAACTCCTGGGAAGCACCGGAAATCGGCCGGCCGGGTGCGACGACCTTCGGGCTCAATGCGACCAGGGGCATCTACGCCGGCTGGGGCGGTTGCGCACCGCGCGGCGTGCGCGGCTTTCCGGTCTACCGGCCTGAGCATTGGGCGTTCGCCGGCACAGGCATCTATTACGGCGACCTGCTCGGCGCCGACAGCCATGTCTATGGCTATGAGGTCGACGGGCTCGACCACGAGATCCACGGCGGCCTGCCCTACCCGACGCCCGACAGCGGCGCGCCGGATGGGCTGGAAATCCTTGCGGTCGGCATGGCTGCGCAAGTCGAGGAGAGCGCCGACATCCCGTTCGAACACCAGTTTCTCGGCGACGAGGATGGACGCTTCACCGCCGAAACGCTGTTCGGCGAGGCGAGCGACGCCAATCTCGACAAGGTCAAGCGCGGCAACGGCATGATCGTCAATTTCCGGCGCGG
This sequence comes from Mesorhizobium sp. WSM4814, assembly GCF_055811595.1. Classification (NCBI taxonomy): domain Bacteria; kingdom Pseudomonadati; phylum Pseudomonadota; class Alphaproteobacteria; order Hyphomicrobiales; family Phyllobacteriaceae; genus Mesorhizobium; species Mesorhizobium sp. WSM4814. The sequence goes on along the minus strand of NZ_JBVVQT010000002.1, from coordinate 333,218 downwards.
CAAGGGCGAGGTGTTCCACGCCGGAAGCTGCGAATGGGTCGCCGGCCTGCTAAGGCAGGACGCGATGGTCGAGCGCGTCACCAGGAATGTACTCGACCGCTATCTCGGAAAGTCCTGACATGCTGAAGTCCCAGACCCCTGCCCCGGATACCGAGACGCGCCTGCCGTCGCATCTGTTCTATCTGTCCAGCCTGCGCCGGCCGCTGGTCGACTACGCCGAAGGCATCTACATCTGGACGCAGGACGGCCGCCGCTTCATCGACGGGTCGAGCGGACCGATGGTCGCCAATATCGGTCATTCCAACCGCAACGTGCTCGATGCGATGAAGCGGCAGATGGATCGCGCCACCTTCGCCTACCGGCTGCATTTCGAGAACGAGCCGGCCGAGGACCTGGCACGGGAGTTGGCCGGAAAGCTGCCCGAAGGCCTGGACCGGATCTTCTTTGTCTCGGGCGGTTCGGAAGCGACGGAATCCTGCGTCAAGCTGGCGCGGCAATGGGCTGTCGCCACCGGACAGGCCAGCCGCTGGAAGGTGATCACGCGCTTTCCATCCTATCATGGCGGCACGCTCGGGGCGCTCGCCGTCACCGGCGACGATGCGCTGGCCGAAGCCTTTGCGCCGATGATGCAGGTCATGCCGACCGTGCCGGCGCCGGCCGCCTGGCGCGACCGCGACAATCTCTCGATGGAACAGCGCGGCGTCCGCTACGCCGACATGCTGGAGGAGAAGATCCTCGCCGAGGGGCCGCAAAGCGTGCTCGCCTTCATCATGGAGCCGGTCGGCGGCGCTGCCACCGCGGCGCTGGTGGCGCCGGACAGCTATTATCCGCGCATCCGCGAAATCTGCGACCGCTACGGCATCCTGCTCATCCATGACGAAGTGATGAGCGGTGCCGGCCGCACCGGCAAATTCCTCGGCGGCGACCATTTTGACTGCAAGCCCGACATCGTCGCGCTGTCGAAGGGGCTGGGCTCGGGCTATGCGCCGCTCGGCGCGCTGGCGGCATCCATGCGGCTGGTGCAGCCGCTGCTCGCCTCCGGCGGCTTCCAGCATGGCCATACCTATGCCGGCAATCCGCTCGCCTGCGCCGCCGGGCTCGCCGTGCTTGGCGAAATGGACCGTCTCGACCTGATCGCCAATGCGGCTGGCATGGGCGATCTTTTGATGGCTGAGTTGAAGGGCCTGGCCAAGCGGTTTCCGTTCGTCGCCGACGTGCGCGGCAAGGGACTGCTGCTAGGCGCCGAGATGGTCGCCGACCCCGATACGCTGCGGCCGATCGCACCGGCGAAGAAGGCCACCCAGCGCCTGCTCGACCTCGCCTATGAGCGCGGCCTGATCATCTATGGGCGAAAGGTCAAGGGCGGGGTCGACGGCGACAATTTCATGGTGGCGCCGCCGATGATCGTCACGGCCGAGCAGATCGGCGAGATCGTCGCCATCATCGGTGACTCGCTGCAGGTGCTGGCCGGCGAACTCGACCTGCCGGTCGAAGGCTGAGCCATGGCGCCGCGAAAAGTCATCATCACCTGCGCCGTCACCGGGTCGGTGCACACGCCGTCGATGTCGCCGCATCTGCCGGTGACGCCGGACCAGATCGCCGCAGAGGCGATCGCGGCTGCCGAAGCCGGCGCCTCGATCCTGCATCTTCACGCCCGTGACCCGAAGGACGGGCGGCCGACCGCCGATCCTGATGTGTTCATGCAGTTCCTGCCGCGCATCAAGCAGGCGACATCAGCGGTGATCAACATCACCACCGGCGGCTCCTCGCTGATGACGCTCGACCAGCGGCTGGCCGCACCGCTCAGGGCCGAGCCCGAAATGTGCTCGCTCAACATGGGCTCGATGAATTTCGCGCTGTTCCCGATGCTCAACCGGTCAAGGGAGTGGCAGCACGAGTGGGAGCCGAAGCTGCTGGAAGCGACACGCGACACGATCTTCAAGAACACCTTTGCCGATATGGAGACCGTGCTCGAAAGACTTGGAAAGGGCTGCGGCACACGCTTCGAATTCGAATGCTACGATGTCGGCCACCTCTATTCACTGGCGCATTTTCGCGATCGAGGTCTGGTGTCGGGACCTCTGTTCATCCAGTTCGTGTTCGGCATTCTCGGCGGTATCGGCGCCGATCCCGACAATCTGGTCCATATGAAGCGCATCGCCGACAAACTGTTCGGCGACAGCTACCAGTTTTCGGTGCTGGCCGCCGGGCGCCACCAGATGCCGATGATTGCGATTGCGGCGGCGATGGGCGGCAATGTCCGCGTCGGGCTGGAGGACAGCCTTTACGACGGCCGCCAGCTGGCAAAGTCCAATGCCGACCAGGTGCGCCGCATCCGCAGCGTGCTCAACGGGCTGTCGCTGGACGTCGCCACGCCCACCGAGGCGCGCGAGATGCTGGCGCTCAAGGGCGGTGATAGGGTAGCGTTTTGAGACGATGGTTTGAGATGCTTGCGTTCCGTCGCACCCCCCTCTGTCCTACCGGACATCTCCCCCGCAAGGGGGGAGATCGGATGTCCCAGTCGTTTTCGCCAATCGTCTACGTTGCAGGACAGACGCCAAGAGCGAAGCTGCCAATCTCCCCCCTTGCGGGGGAGATGTCCGGCAGGACAGAGGGGGGTGCCTGGGCGCCGTGAGTACGTCATCAACAAACGTCCTCATCCGCCCCGGCCGCATCGAGGACGTCGAAACCATCCATGCCGCGATCCTGCGGCTTGGCGCCCATACCGGCGCACACCAGGAAATCACTTCTACGCCCGAAGACCTGCGCACCTGTGGCTTTGGCGAAAAACCTGCCTTCTCGACTCTGATCGCCGAAGTCGACGGCGAGTTTGCCGGCCTGTGCCTGCATTTCCCGATCTTCTCGACCTGGATGGGGCGGCCCGGCGTCTATGTGCAGGATCTCTATGTGGAAGATCGGTTTCGCGGCCGCAGGATCGGCGAACGCCTGCTGCGGCGTGTCGCCCGAGAATGCCGGAAGGACGGCGGCGCCTATCTCAGACTGTCCGTCGACAGCGACAATGAAACCGCCAAGGCCTTTTACGAAAGGCTGGGCATTGCCTGGTCGAGCTACGAGCAGGTGCAGAAGATCGTCGGCGACGCGTTCTTTGCCTTCGCCGATGCACCAGAGGAATGAGGGAAATCATGAAAGCCTTTTATGCCGAAGAGCAGAAGCGCCACGATCCCAAGGCGTTCCTCTCCAGCGGCGCCCAAAAGCCCAATCCGGAAAAGCCGGAGCGCGTCGAACGGCTGCTCGCCGGCGCCAAGGCCGCCGGCTGCACGATTGAACGGCCGAGAGATCACGGGCTTGGTCCGGTTGCCGCGGTGCATACGCCCGAATACCTCGATTTTCTCAAGCACATTTTTACGCGCTGGCAGCGAATCGAAGGCGCTTCGGCCGAAGTGATCCCCAACATCCATCCGATCGCGCGGGGCGGCTCTTATCCGGCCTCGGCGGTCGGCCAGGCCGGCTACCACATGGCCGATACCGCTTGCCCGATCTCCGGCGAGACCTGGCGGAGCGCGCTGTGGAGCGCCTGGAGCGCGGTCGAGGCCGCCGACGCGGTAATGGCGGGCGCGCCGGCTGCCTATGCGCTGTGCCGTCCGCCCGGCCATCACGCCTTTGCCGACGTCGCCGGCGGCTTCTGCTTCATCAACAATTCGGCGGTCGCGGCACAGACGCTGCGCAAGCAAGCCGCACGGGTGGCGATCCTCGACGTCGACCTGCATCACGGCAACGGCACGCAAGGCATTTTCTACGCGCGGCCGGACGTGCTCACCGTCTCGCTGCATGCCGATCCGGTGCGCTTCTATCCGTTCTTCTGGGGTCATGCCGACGAACGCGGCGAAGGGCCTGGTCTCGGCTACAATCTTAACCTGCCGCTGGCGCGCAAATCCGGCGATGCCGCGTTCCTGGAAGCACTCGACATGGCGTTCCAGCGCATCCGCGCCTTTGCGCCGGAAGCGCTTGTGGTGGCGCTCGGCCTCGACGCCTTCGAGGGCGATCCGTTCGGCGGACTATCGGTGACGACGCCAGGCTTCTCGCGCATCGGCGAAGCCATCGCCGGTTGTGGCCTGCCGACCGTCATCGTCCAGGAAGGCGGCTATCTCTGCGACGAACTCGGCGACAATCTTACCGCTTTCCTCACCGGATTCGCCGCCGGCAAGAAACGCTAATATCAGCCGGATGCCGCTTCAGAGTCGCTCCTGTCGCAACATCGCGATAACGCGATGCACGCTCTCCAGCGTCTCATCGATCTCGGCCGCCGTATTGTAATGGGCGATGCCGATGCGCACGACACCATGCTCGGCTGGAATGCCGAGCTGATGGACGATCTCCCAGGCGTAGTTGTGGCCGGACCACAGGAAGATGTTTTCCGCATTCATCTGCCGCACGATCGTCTCCGGGACGATGCCGTCGACAGTGAACGAGACCGTCGGCACGCGCTCGCCGACACGCGCCGGATCGGTGATGCCGTGGATGGTCAGGCCTGAAATAGCCGACAGGCCATCGATCAATCTTTGCGTCAGCCTGTTCTCGTAAGCAATTGAAATTTCAAACGCGTTGCCTATCCTGGCACGTCGCGAACCATCCTCACCGGCGGCGCCCAGCTCCGCAAAATAATCGACCGCGGCGCTCAGGCCGGCCATCAACTCGATCTGCGGCGTGCCGAGTTCGAACCGCTCCGGCAGGGCGTTGGACGAACAGCGGCATTTGTACGGTGTCAGCGCGTCGATGACATCCAGCCGGCCCCACACTATGCCCATGTGCGGGCCGAAGAATTTATAGGCCGAGCAGGCCAGGAAATCGCAGCCGAGATCCCTGACGTCGATCAGGCCGTGCGGTGCGAACTGCACGGCGTCGACATAGACCAGCGCGCCGGCCTGCCTGGCGATGCCGGTCAGCGCCTTCACCCGGTTGATCGAGCCGGTCAGATTGCTGGCGTAGTTCAAGGCGACAAGCCGCGTCCTGTCGGTGAGCAGCGCAGCAAGCGCCGCCTCCTCGATCTGCCAGCTCTGCTCGTCGAAAGCCAGCCAGCGGACGACGAGGCCAAGATCTTCGGCCAGCTGCAGCCACGGCGAAATGTTGCCCTCGTGGTCCATGCGGGTGAGGATGATCTCGTCGCCGGGTTTCATCGTGCGGCCTAGCGTGCGCGACATGTGGTAAGTCAACGTCGTCATGTTGGCGCCGATGATGATTTCCTGCGGGCTTGCAGCACCGAGGAAATCGGCCATCGCCGCATGGGCGTCATCGACGATCTGTTGCGCCGCGATCGTGGTTTCGAAGAAGCCGCCGAGATTGGCGTTTGTTGTCAGCAGGCAGCGTGACACCGCGTCTGCGACCGCCTGCGGCACCTGAGTGCCGGCAGGGTTGTCGAAATAGATGCGGCGACGGCCCTTGTCGGTCAGCGACAGTGCCGGAAATTTCTCGCGCACGACCTCAATCGGAAAATTCACTTTTTCTCCCTCCCTACTGAAATCGTTTGGCAATCACACCTACAGAGCCGGAAAGCAGCTCACGGACACGGGTTGCCGACACGCTGGTGGATTGCATCGACCGCCTTCTGCATATCCTCGGTCCAGACGACATCGGCGGAAGACAGCGCCATTTCGAGCTGCGGAAGGGTCGTCGCGCCGATGATGCTCGACGTGACGAAGGGCCGGCTCGTGACATAAGCGTTGGCAAACAATGCCGGCTCCATGCCCAAAGAGCGCGCCAGTTCGTTATACTCGAGCTGCGCCTCCGCGGCATTGGGCGTCTCGTAGCGCTGGCCACGGTTGAAAAGCTGAGAACGCGAGCCTTGCGGCCGCGCGCCATGATCGTATTTGCCGGTCAGGTAGCCTTGCGCCAGCGGCGAATAGGCGAGCAGGGAAACCTGTTCGCGCTCGCAGACCTCGGCAAGGTTCACCTCGAAGCCGCGGTTGACGAAATTATAGGCGTTCTGCAGCGACGCCAGGCGCGGGCCGACGCCTTTGTCGGCTTCGCCGACGAACCGCATGACGCCCCACGAACTCTCGTTCGACAGGCCGAAATGGCGGATTTTTCCGGCCTTGACCAATTCGTCGAAGACGGCGAGCGTCTCGGAAATCGGCGTCTCGCCGCCCGGTGCACCGGCGGAATCGGCGCGCAGCGGCACGGCGCCGACGCGGTTCGGATTGGCGCCCCAGGGCACGTCCCGTTCCGGCCAATGGATCTGGTAAAGGTCGAGATAATCGGTGTTGAGCCTGGTCAGCGACTTTTCGACGGCATCGAAGATGTCGGCGCGCACCAGCTTCGACGGGCGATCGCCGCGAAACCATGTGTTGGCGGTGCGGCCAACCACCTTCGAGGCGAGGATCACTTGGTCGCGGTTGCCCTTTGCCCTCATCCAGCTGCCGATGATCTTTTCGGTCCAGCCTTGCGTCTCCGCCTTGGGCGGGATCGGGTAGAGCTCGGCAGTATCGATGAAGTTGACGCCGCGCGAAAATGCCAAATCCATCTGGGCGTGGCCATCCGCTTGGGTGTTCTGCTGGCCCCAGGTCATCGATCCCAGGCAAATCTGGGAAACAAGAAGATCGGTCCGACCAAGGCGGCGTTTTTGCATGGTAATTTCTCCGGCGGGAACTCTTTTGCGCGGCTGCGCAGGAAGGAAGCCGCAGCATACAGGAATGCACCGGCTGTCTCCAACCCTGGCGCCAGTGGCCAGCGACTTTTTCGAGAGGCCGAAGCGGGGGCGCTCGGCGACGTCAAAAAATCAGGGCGGCATGGCTGCCATGCTAATGCTGCACTGCACAATTGTCATTGTTTGCCTATATTGGGGCTTGGGAGGACCAACCAGGGGCTTGAATCATGGGTTTCCTCACTGAAATGTTCGCCCGTCCGCGTCCGCAGGAACATCTGCGCTACCGCGCGGCTCTGGCGCTGCTTCATTCGATGAGCAATGCCGACCGGGCCGACATCGGCATCAAACCAGCCGATTTTCCGCGTGTCGCCCGCGAAATGTCCTCACGTTAGTCACGGATATCCCGGCTCGACCGGGATATCTCCTCGCCAATTCTTCAACGTGAACCCATGAAAATCGCCTTGCTCAGCGGCACACCATTGTGGCGCAGGATGTCGTAGGCCGTGGTCACGTGGAAATAGAAATTGGGCATGGCGAGATGCAGCAGATACTGCATGCCGGCCATCGAGAATTCGCGCTGGCCAAGCTTCAGCTCGATCATTCTGTCATCGGAGCCGTCCATATCGGCAGCCGAGAATGTTGCCAGAAGGTCGACGGTCTTGGCGATGCGCGCCTGGAGATCGGCAAAGGTCGCCTCGTTGTCTTCATATTTCGGCACCTCGCGACCGGCAAGCCGCGACGGCGCGCCCTTGGCGTGGTCGGTCGCGATCTGCACCTGCCTGGTCAACGCATACATGTCCGGCGCCAGCCTCGACGTCAAAAACACCTGCGGATCGATCTTGCGGTCGAGCGCATTCTGCTCGGCGATGTTCAGCACGTTGGATAGCGCCTTCAACCTGGCCGAAAACACCGGCACGGACGCTTCGTACATCGATATGGTCACGTGAATCTCCTATCCCGGCGGGAACGCCGACGGCGGCACCTAGCGCCTGCGCAGGCGATTCTTCAAGCGTCACCACGTCGCCGCAATCGCTATGATAGGATTTCCCATCCGGTGGAGATTCCCGATGAGAAGCGCCCTTTTTGCAGCGACTGCTTTTTTCTCCCTTGCCGTGACAGGCCAACCGGTGCTCGCCGCCGAAGCGCCTTATGTCGACGACAGGTCGGACGCCGAAGCGGTCATCCGCTCGTTCTACAGCGCCATCAACCGGCAAGAATTCGCGCGCGCCTGGGACTATTTCGGCGATACCAAGCCGGTCCAGGATTTCGACGCCTTCGTCAAGGGCTATGACGGCACCGAAAGGGTCGAGGTCAAAACCGGTGGCGTGTCCGAAGACGGTGCGGCCGGCAGCATCTATTACAATGTTCCGGTCGCCATCCGGGCGACAGCCAAGGACGGCAGCGAAAATGTCTTTGCCGGCTGCTACACCCTGCGCCAGGTCAACGCCTCGATCCAGGAACCGCCATTCCGCCCGATCTTCATCGACAAGGGCGCGCTGAAACCGTCCAAGGCCGAATTCGAGGACGCCGTGCCGGCAAGCTGCGGCGACGCACCGCCGCCGCCGAAGAAGGATGCGGCTCTGGAGCAGGCCAAGAAGGCGTTTGCGGCCACTTATGGCGACCAGTGCGACAAGGAAATGCCTGGCGGCGAGCCCTTGGCAGAGCCGGACGCCTACTCCCTGCGCTACAAGGATGCCGGCGCCGAGGCCGATCAGCCCGAACGCGAGACGCGGCTGTTTCGCTTCTTCTGCTCGATGGCTGCCTACAATGAGAGTGCCGTCTACTATGTCCACGACGATGTGTCAGGCGTCCGGCAGCTGCAGTTCGCCTCGCCGGAACTCGATATCCACTATGAGAACAACGATAGCGAAGGCAAGGTCGAGGCGATCAACGTCACCGGCTTCCAGACCGACGACCAGCTGGTCAATTCCGAATATGACGACGCCACCAAGACGATCTCATCCCTCAACAAGTGGCGCGGTGTCGGAGATGCCGCGTCGGCCGGCACGTATCTGTTTCGCAACGGCAATTTCTCGCTGGTGCAGTACGATGTCGACGCCTCCTATGACGGCGAGATCAACCCGCAGACGGTCGTGGACTACAACACACCGCCTTAAGGGGCCTCCGATAGCATCCAGTTGAGCGTGCCGCGCCAGTCGGTCATGCGGATCGGCGTGCCGTGCGTACCGGTCTCGAAGCGGACAAAGCGGGCCGGATAGGTCTTCGATTTGGCCAGGATCGTACGGAAGAAGGCCTCCTGTTTCCCGACAGGAAACACCGGGTCCTTGCTGCCCTGGCCAAAGAAGACCGGGACACGGCGCTTGAAGGCCGGGCTCGAGAAGAAACCTTCATCCCACAGCGAACCGAGCAGCAGCAGCCCGCCGATGCGGCCGCCAGTATCCTTGCGGGCGGCCAGCTTCCAGCACAGTGCGCCGCCCATCGAGCCGCAGGCGACGAAGATCTTCGCGCCCGGCGACCGTTCGGCATAGTGGCCGATCAGCGCGGCGATCTGGGCAGCACCTGTGTCGCCGAAATCGGAGAAGTCCGGCGACAGATAGAGGCCGCCATTGCCGGCCATCAGGTTCTTGATGCGGTTGAAATTGCCGCCGAAGGTGAAATCGTCGACGCCCTGCTTGCGGCTGCCGCCCTGCCCGTGCAAATAGAGCACGATGACGCCGGCGCCTTGTGTGCGACCGACGGCGACGTGGCGGATATTGCCGGCGTCGGTCTTCAGCAGCAGATCCTGCTGCACCTTGCGCACACCGGTGTCGACATACTGCGCCTGCGAGCGGCGCTCCGGCACTTTGTCGCGGGCGTTGATATCGCGCAGCTCGCGATAGTCGACGACTGTATAGGCACCCTCGGAAGAGAGGATGGCCGGATAGGCGAACAGATCGTCTTTGAAGGGCTTTAGCGTGAGGTCGTCGGCGTAAGCGGCGCAAGAAAACAAGAAAAATATTGAAATCAGAAGGGCGCATAGGACGGTACGAATAGCCATACCTCAGGCATGCGTTTTTCGGCCCCGGTTTGTCAATCCTGCAGCACGCCGCCGGCGCCTTCCAGCGCCTCGGGGGTGTCGACATCGATGGACGCTGCCTTGCCGATCTCGACATCGACGACGTCGAGGCCCTCGGCCTCGACCAGATGGCGCGCGCCGGTATCGCCTTCCAGATGAGCGATCGCCGTAAACAGCGAACGCGGCAGCAACACAGGGTTGCCTCGCTTTCCCTCATGCGAGGCCCGCACCACCGATCGGCCCTCGGATTTGCGGAATGCATCGATCAGCCTGTCGAGGTCGGCTGACGCGATGCCAGGCATGTCGCCAAGCACGATCATGGCGCCGGCAGCATCGGCTCTGACCCGCGCGATGCCGGCCTTCAGCGATGAAGACAGGCCCTCGGCGAAATCCGGATTATTGGCGAAAGTCACATCCAGTCCCGACAACGCGGCGCGCACACGCTCACGCTGATGGCCGGTGACGACGACGGTGCCCGAAGCTTTGGAGCCGAGCGCGCGCTCGGCGCTGCGGCGCACCAGCGGCTGGCCGTCGAACAGTGCCAGCAGCTTGTTCGGGCCGCCCATGCGGCTGGAGCGGCCGGCGGCCAGCAGCACGATATCGACCTTCAACTCGGCACTCTCAGACTTTGGCGCCGGCAGCGGCTCGCGCGGCTGTGGCCTAGTCGGGATTTCCATCAACAGACCGCCGACACCCATGCCGGCAATATCCTTGGCCGTCATGTCGAGACCGGCGATCAACCTGTCGAGAACCCAGTCGAAGCCGTTCTCCTTGGGGCTGCGGGCGCAGCCCGGCGCGCCGATGACGCGCTTGCCGGCAAGCGCGCCGAGTACCAGGAGATTGCCGGGATCGACCGGCATGCCGGCGCGGATGACGGTGCCGCCGGCCTTCTCGATCGCTGCCGGGATGACGTCGCCAAAATCGCTCATCGCCGATGCGCCGAAGATCACCACAATATCGTTGTCACGCGCCAGCGAGCCCGCGGCCTCCGCAACAGCGCCAATTTCGTGCGGCGTGCGGCGCTCGGCCGTCAGCCGGCCACCTGAGCGCGCCAGACGGGCTTCGGTGACCCGCAATGTCTTGTCGAGCACACTCGGCTTGATGCTGGGCAGAACCGTCTGGATGACGCCGACACGCACCGGCTGATAGGCATTGACGGCAAAGATCTCGCCGCTGGCGCAGATCCTTGCCGCCGCATCGACCAGGGCGGAAGCAACGGCGAAGGGAATGATCTTCACGGTTGCGACCATCTGGCCATTTTCGACCGGCGCGTGCTGCGCCAGCGTGGCGATGGTGATGGTCGGATCGACGGCGTTGATGGCGTTGATCATCGCGGCATCGACCGTGAAGATACCGGCCGCCCGGGCGTGCAGATTAACCCGGCCGGTCGCGGCGGGCTTCGCCTCGACATTGCGATGGATCATGCTTTCGGCGATCTTTTCGGCGGCAGCGTCCTCGCTCAAATCATCGGGAGCAAGAACAGCCGCGACAACCTCCGAAATCCCTGCTGACTTGAGCAAAGACACATCCTCGGCGCTCAGCCTGTGTGCCTTGCGCAAGCGCCGTTCTCCGGCCGTGGTGGCATGCGCCAGCACTGCGCCTTCGGCCGTATCTATGGGGATTGGCCCAAACTTCACGCCACCGCGTCCTTGGATTCGTGGCCGCGCGAACGAAACGCCTGGATCGCTTGCGCCAACACCGCCACAGCTATTTCGGCCGGGCTCGCCGCACCGATGTCGAGACCGATCGGCGCGTGGATGCGGGCGATCTGGTCGGCGGTCGCGCCCATCGCCAGCAGGCGTTCGACCCGCTTCGCATGAGTCTTGCGGCTGCCGAGCGCACCGACATAGAAGCAGTTGGCGTCGAGCGCCGCCTTCAGCGCGAAATCGTCGATCTTCGGATCATGGGTGACGGCGGCCAGCGCCGTATAGCTGTCGAGCGGCTGGCGCTTCAGGATATCCTCCGGCCATTCGGCATGCAGCGCGACATCGGGAAAGCGGTCTGCGGTGGCAAAGGCCGTGCGCGGATCGACGATCTCCACGGGGTAGCCGGCGATCCTGGCCATCGGCGCCAGTGCCTGGCTGATATGGACTGCGCCGATCACCACCAGGCGCGGCTGCGGCAGGTAGGCGTTGAGGAAGAAGGTTCGCCCTTCCGCCTCGACCGACCCGGAATTGCCTGTTCGAAACGCCTTGGCGATCGCGGCGCCCAATTCGCCGGCGACCTGATCGCCCTCCCGCACGATGCGATCGCGGCCATCGCCGAGATCGGTGACCAGGATCACCGCGCGGCGGGCGCGGCGTTCGGCGTTGAGTGTTTTCAGCGCATACGGATCCATAGTGCTGGCCTAACCCAATCGCTCGACATAGACCTTGATGCGACCACCGCAGGATAGGCCGACCTGCCAGGCGGTTTCGTCGGCGACGCCGAACTCCAGCATCTTCGCCTTGCCTGAGTCGATGACGTCGATCGCCTCGGTGACCACTGCGCCTTCGACGCAGCCACCAGAGACGGAGCCATGGAAATTGCCGTCCGCGTCGATGACAAGGTGGCTGCCGACCGGGCGCGGCGCCGAGCCCCAGGTCTCGACCACGGTGGCAATGGCGACATCCTTGCCGTCTTTCATCCAGCCTTCCGCGATGATCAGCGGATCGCGGGCCTCATCGAGATAAATACTGTTATCCATCACCGTTTGTCCCTGAGAAAACATATGACTATGCTGCGTCTCTCGTGCCACCCTCAATCCATCTGCGTGGGTCGACGGAGCGCGCCGAAGTCTTGTCCAGCGACGCGCACAGGTCGGCGAGCGCATCGAGATTGTGCACCGAGCGAAATTCGTCGACATGCGGCAGCATCGCCTTGACGCCGCGGGCGCGCGCCTCGAAGCCGTCGAAGCGCAGCAGCGGGTTCAGCCAGATCAGCCGCCGGCAGGATTTGCGCAGGCGCTCCATTTCCTCCGACAGGCCGGCAACGTCGTCGCGCTCCAGCCCGTCGGTGATCAGGAGAACCACCGCACCTTGCCCCAGCACACGCCGCGACCACAGCCGGTTGAATTCGCCCATCGTATCGCCGATGCGGGTGCCGCCCGACCAGTCCATCACCGCCGCCGAACAGTCGGCGAGTGCTGCGTCTGGATCGCGATGGCGCATCTGCCGCGTCAGATTTGTCAGCCTGGTGCCGAAAACGAAGGCGTGCACGCGCCGGCGCTTTTCGGTCAGCGCATGCAGAAAATGCAGGAAGATGCGCGTGTACTGGCTCATCGAACCGGAAATATCGGCAAGCACGACCAGCGGCGGGTGAACCTCGCGGGCTGAACGGAATTTCGGCAGGATCAATTCGCCGCCGGTGCGCGCAGCGGAACGCATCATGGCGCGCGGATCAATACGGCGACCATGCGCATTAGACTTGAAGCGGCGTGTCCTGACCATGTCGAAGGGCAGCCGCAACTCGGCGATCGCCTTCTTGGCGTCGATCATCTCGGCGGCGTTCATCTGGGCAAAATCCTTGCCCCTCAGCACCTCGTTGCCGGAAAATGTGAAGCGGGCGTCGACCTCGATCTCGGGGATTTCCTGCGCCGGCTGGTTCTTCTGGTGGCCCTCGAACATCGCCTGGCTGACGCGGTTTTCCGCAGCGCGCGGCTTTTGCTTCTCTCTGATATCAGGCGCCACCGGCGAAAACATCGCCAGCATCTTTTCGATCAGCTCGTGCGATTTCCAGAACAGCCGGAAGGTTTCGTCGAAGGTGGGGTGATCCTCGTGCCGCGATACCAGCACGGCATGCAGCGTCCAGTAGAAATCCTCGCGGGAACCGATGCCGGCGGCCAGCACCGCCTCGATGGCATCCTTGACCGAGGCCGGGCCGACCCGCATGCCGGCCTTGCGCAAGGTGCGGGCGAAATAGACGATGTTATCGGCGATCCGCCCGTCCGGCGTTGCCTCTTTCGGTTCGGGATGCGGCGTTGCCATCGCCCTACTCCGCCGCCGAAAGCTCGGCCTTGACCTCGTTGAGGATGCGCCGGCTTTCGCCCTGCTCGATACGGGCAATGTCGTCCTGGTATTTCAGCAGCACGCCGATCGTGTCGGAAATGGTTTCCGGATCGAGCGCCACCTTGTCGAGTTCGGTCAGCGCGCCGGCCCAGTCGATGGTCTCGGCCACACCCGGCACCTTGAACAGTTCGATCTGGCGCAGCTTCTGGATGAACGAAACCACCTCGGCGGACAGCCGGCTGTTGGCCTGCGGCACTTTCCGGCGCACGATTTCCAGCTCGCGCTCGGCATTCGGATAGTCGACCCAGTGATAGAGGCAGCGCCGCTTCAGTGCGTCGTGGATCTCTCTGGTGCGGTTGGTGGTGATGATGACGATCGGCGGCTCCTCCGCCTTGATCGTGCCGAGCTCGGGCACCGTGACCTGGAAGTCGGAGAGGATTTCGAGCAGGAACGCCTCGAAGGCCTCATCGGTGCGGTCGAGCTCGTCGATCAGGAAGACCGGGGCGGCGCTCGCCTTGCCGGTCAGCGCGTCGAGCACCGGGCGGCGGATCAGGTATTTTTCGGAAAAGACGTTGCGCTCCATGTCGGAGCGGTCAACCTTGCCGGCCGCCTCCTCCATGCGGATCTCGATCATCTGCGCGGCGTAATTCCACTCGTAGACGGCCGAAGAGACATCAAGACCTTCATAGCATTGCAGGCGGATCAGCCGGCGGCCGAGCGCTTGCGCCAGCACCTTGGCGATCTCGGTCTTGCCGACGCCGGCCTCGCCCTCGAGGAACAGCGGCCGTTTCATGCGCAGCGACAAGAACAGCACGGTCGCCAGCGACCGGTCCGCCACATAGTCCGCGCCGGTCAGGAGATCGAGCGTCTCATCGATCGTGCGCGGCGTAGGGCGTGGTTTCAACCCGGTCATTCTCTCTCCGTGCGTGCGGCCCATCCAGAGCCTCTACAGAGCGTGATAGCCGCGGTCGTGATAGATCAGCGGCCGCAAATTATCGCCGATACGCAGGCCTGTCACCTTGCCAAAAAGCACACGGTGGGTGGCCAGATCCTTGGTATCGATCAGTTCGCAGTCGAACACGGCAAGCGCGCCCTTCAGTGTCGGCGCGCCGGTCGAGATCATATCCCACTCGCCGAGCGCGAAGCGTTCCTCGACGGGCAGGCCGGTGAGGCCGGAAAAGCCGACCGACAGCGCCTCCTGGTCCGAAGCCAGTGCGTTCAAGGCGAACCTGCCATTCTTTACGAACGGCTCGTTCTTGGGATTTTCGCGATTGAGGCAGACAAGGATGGTCGGCGGCGTGTCCGACACCGAACAGGCTGCAATGACAGTCGCACCGCGCCTGCCGGCGGAACCATCGGTGGTGACCACATGGACGTGGCCGGCAAAATGGGCCATCGCGTCGCGATAGGCCTGCGGCCCTATGTCGTTCTTCTTCAGCACCGGCGATTTCCATTGGTTTGAAGCGAGATGAACCCAACCGTTATATATGGCGGCATATTGCATGCCACAAGCGAAGTGGTTGACATGCATCCTGAATTTCGCGTGTTGCGTGAAAGCTGACCAGCCTTTAGGTCTTGGCAGGAAGTGGCGCCGGCAAACACGCGACCGGCGCGGAGGAATTCTTCGCTCGCATGCGACCCCGGACAATAGGCACGACAACGACAATAGCGGTGCTGGCCTGGCTGTCTGCCGGTGATGCCAACGCTGAGACGCTGCTGGTCGGTGTCGCGGCACCACTGTCCGGGCCGTCGGCGACCCTCGGCAAGCAGATCGAGGCGGGCGCCGGCCTGGCAGCAGCGGCGAACGGTGCTCAACTCAAGGTTGTCGACGACGCCTGCACGGCCGATGGCGGGGCTGCCGCGGCGAGGGAATTCGTTGCGGCGAAGGTCGGCGTGGTCGTCGGCTTCCTCTGCACCGAGGCGATCGAGGCGGCACTGCCGATCCTGAAGGACGCCAACATACCGGTCATCACCGTCGGCGTGCGTACCGAAAGCCTGACCGACCGGCGCGCCAAGACCGGCTGGCCGATCTTTCGGCTCGGGCCGCGCGGCGATGACGAGCGCAACGCCGTCGCCTTCAATCTCACCCGCCAATGGCAGAACGAGCTGTTCGCCATCATCGACGACGGCACGATTTACGGCCGCGAAATCGCCGAGACGCTTCGGGCGGCAGCCGAGCAGGCGGCGCTGAAACCGGTGTTCGTCGACACATTCAGGCCGCAGCTCGACAACCAGATCGGGCTGATCGGGCGGCTGAGGAAGGCCGGCGCAACGCATGTCTTCGCCGGCGGCGACGGCGAAGATATCGCCATCATGGGCCGCGACGCCGGCCAGCTCGATGCCGGCATCATTTTTGCCGGCGGCGAAGCGCTGCGCACAGCGCCCGGCGACGTGCCTTATGCCACGGGCACGCTGATGTTTGCGCCGCCCGAATGGGCCGATGTCGCCGACTCCAGGGTGCTCGAAAGCTTTGCCGCACAAAAGATCGTGCCGGAGGGCTACACGCTGCCGGCCTATGCGGCGGTCGAGATCGCCAGGGCGGCGACGGCCGAAACCTCCGGCAGGCCACTGGCCGATGCGCTCGCCGCGCATGACTTCAGCACCGCGATCGGACCGATCCGCTTTGACGGCAAGGGCGACTTGACCGAAAACCTTTATCGGGTCTTCCGTTTCAACGGCACAAATTTCGTGCCGGCGGAGGCCAAATGATGTTTCGCACCGGGCCGCGCAATCTCATCACCGATGTCGCCGGCCTGCGTGTCGGCAACGCTTCCGATGTGAGGCTGAAGTCCGGGGTGACCACCGTCGTCTGCGACGATCCGGCAGTGGCCGGTGTGCAGATCCTGGGCGGCGCGCCGGGCACCCGCGAGACCGACCTGCTCGAGCCGCACAATTCGATCGAGGCGATCCATGCCGTGGTGCTTTCGGGTGGCTCGGCTTACGGTCTCGATGCCGCCTCCGGCGTGCAGGCGGCACTACGCGAAAACGGCATCGGCGTGGAGGTCGGCGGCTTTCGCGTGCCGATCGTGCCGGCGGCGATCCTGTTCGACCTGCGCAACGGCGGCGACAAGGACTGGGGCCGCTATCCGCCCTACCGCGATCTCGGCTATGAGGCGGCACAGGCAGTCGGCATCGATTTTCCGCTCGGCACGGTCGGCGCGGGCACCGGTGCCCTGAGTTCCGGCCTCAAGGGCGGCCTCGGATCGGCCTCGACGGTGCTCGACAGCGGCGTCACCATCGGCGCACTCGCCGCCGTCAATCCGACCGGCTCGGTGACGATCGCCCGAAGCAGGCACTTCTGGGCAGCGCCCTTCGAGATCGGCGACGAGTTCGGCGGGCTTGGTTATCCCGCGCCGATGCCGGCGGACGCGAAAAGGATCCTGCTGAAATTTCGCGACAAGCACGTCGGAGGCAACACGACCATCGCCGTCATCGCCACGGACGCACTTCTCACCAAGGCCGCCGCAAAACGCCTGGCGATATCAGCGCATGACGGCTTCGTGCGCGCCATTTGGCCGACACATACGCCGGCCGACGGCGATCTGGTTTTCGCGCTGGCGACCGGCAAGAGCGGCATCGAGCTCGCGCCCAACGACGCCATCGAGCTTTACGCCGCGGCCGGCGCCACCATGGCGCGCGCCATCAGCCGCGGCGTCTTTGCCGCGACGCCCGCCGATGGCGACCTGTTTCCGGTCTGGTCGTCGCGTTGAATGCGGGCTGCCGTGGCCCGTCATCAGGTGGGATCGGATTTTTCCTCCTCGAACGTGACCGCGACATCCGAATTTGCCGACAGCCGGACTTTCTGGCCCTCGACTTCGGCTACGAGGCTGAGCGGAATGAAGTGGTGATGCCCTCTGTGGGCGCCCTCGCCGCTGTCGCGCTTGGTCAGCTTAATTCGGTGTCCCTCAACCTTGTCGACAGTGCCGACATGGACGCCGTCGGCGCCGATCACTTCCATATGTTCGCGAATGCTGGCTGCATCGGTCATTGTGGGTGCTCCATTTCAAGCTGCCAACATAAACAAATGACGGCACGATTGGATGCATCGGGTTGCGTCTCAGAGGACACGACGTTTTGACGATGTCGTGATAGTGATCGAAACAACTCTGGCTGCTCAAACGGAAATCCGATGCGAATTCTCGTCCTGTTTGCTGTGTCCCTCCTTGCCCAGTTTGCAACTTCGCTCGCCGCGCATGCCGGCGATGTTGCCGAGCTTGAAATCCTCGGCTTCACCGGGGATGGCGGCGCCTTCGCCTTCGAGGAGTACGGTGTCCAGGACGGGTCGGGGTTTCCCTATGCCAATCGCTATTACATCAACACCGCCGACGACAGTTTTCTCAAGGGCACACCGATCAGGGTGCGGCTTGACGACGAGAACGCAACGCTCGACGCGGCGCGTCTTGCAGCCCGTCAGAAAGGTGAAGCTATCATCAAACAGGCGGAATTGACGGCGAATCGCGGCATCACCGCCGGCTCCAACCCGGTGACCGAGCTTTCGGCCGATCCGTTCCGCATGGTGGTCAACCCGCGGCCGGTCTTTTCGCCGGTCGATGATCCGCTCGAGTTCCGACTCGACGAGATCGGCATGAACCATACCGAAACCTGCCAAAACCTTGGCGAGATCAACGGCTTTCGTCTGTTGCGCATCGAGGCGAAAGGCGGTGGCAAGACTGAACTCCTGCACGAAGACAAGTCGATCCCCAAAAGCAGAGGCTGCCCGAACGGCTATCGAATCGGCGCGGTGCAGACATTTTCCATGCAGGGCCTCAGCGCCTATGCCGTGCTGATCGCGGTGCGCCAGTACGGCTTCGAAGGGCCTGACTATCGCTGGATCGCGGTGACCGGCCGGCTGTGACGTCGCTCCCCGCCATACGCAACGGCGTCCTGGATCGCATCCGCAAGGCCTTGCCGTCGCCGTCCGCCGCAGTTTGCGGCGCCCTGCTGTGGGCCGCCGCGATGGGCGCCAGCGCACTTGTCAATCTGCTGCTGGACGACTGGGTGACCCCGGCAAATATCCGCTTCGTCTCGTTGCTCTATGCGGCGGGCGGTGCGCTCGCCTTTCCGGTTGGCCTGTTCCTGGCGCGGCTCGTCTCGCTCGGGCGGCATTGGCAAGTAGCCTTGGCGGCCGCGTTTGTCTGCCTTCTTGCCACCACGATCGGCTTCACCGGTGGGCTCTTTGCGCTGCAATACCGTTCCTACTATGCCCAGTGGCATGAACCTGCACTGACCATTGGCTGGTCCATCCAGTTCGTGCACACCATGGCAACGGCGTTCTATCAATTCATCGTGCTGGGTATCCGGCTTTATTTTCCGCTCGGTTTCATCGCGCTTGCTCTCGCCAGCATCTGGTTTGCGCGGCAGCAGCGTTGAGCATTTTGTCTGCCTCTGTTACGACGCGGGCGAACGCCCTCGCAAGTCAGGACTGACCGATGATCCCTCGCTACTCCCGGCCGGAAATGGTGGCCATCTGGTCGCCCGAAACCCGGTTCCGCATCTGGTTCGAGATCGAGGCCTACGCTTGCGACGCGCTGGCCGAGCTCGGCGTGATCCCGAAGGAGGCCGCCAAAACCATCTGGGAAAAAGGCGGAGCCGCCAAGTTCGACGTCGAGGCGATCGACGAGATCGAGCGCGTCACCAAGCACGACGTCATCGCCTTCCTCACCCACCTCGGCGAATTCGTCGGTCCGGACGCCCGCTTCATTCATCAGGGCATGACCTCCTCGGACGTTCTCGACACCTGCTTTGCCGTGCAGCTCACCCGCGCCAGCGACATCCTTCTGGCCGACATCGACGGCCTGCTTGCGGCGCTCAAGCGCCGCGCCTTCGAACACAAGGACACCGTCACCATAGGTCGCAGCCACGGCATCCATGCCGAGCCGACCACCTTCGGCGTCAAGCTGGCGCAGGCCTATGCCGAATTCTCGCGCTGCCGCGAGCGGCTGGTGCACGCGCGCGAGGATATTGCGACATGCGCCATATCAGGTGCAGTCGGCACCTTCGCCAATATCGATCCCTATGTCGAAGAGCATGTGGCGAAGCAACTCGGATTGAAGCCGGAGCCGGTGTCGACGCAGGTGATCCCGCGCGACCGCCATGCGATGTTCTTTGCGACGCTCGCTGTCATCGCCTCGTCGATCGAACGGCTGGCGACAGAAATCCGCCATCTGCAGCGCACCGAGGTGCTGGAGGCCGAAGAGTATTTTTCGCCCGGGCAAAAGGGCTCGTCAGCGATGCCGCACAAGCGTAACCCGGTGCTGACCGAAAACCTCACCGGGCTTGCGCGCATGGTGCGTTCGTTCGCGATGCCGGCGATGGAGAACGTGGCGCTCTGGCACGAGCGCGACATTTCGCATTCGTCGGTCGAGCGCATGATTGGCCCGGATGCGACTGTGACGCTCGATTTCGCGCTATCGCGGCTGACCAGTGTCATCGACAGATTGCTCGTCTATCCCGACAACATGCTGAAGAACATGAACAAGTTCCGCGGCCTCGTGCATTCGCAGCGTGTGCTGCTGGCGCTGACCCAGGCCGGCGTCAGCCGTGAGGACGCCTACCGGCTGGTGCAGCGAAACGCCATGAAAGTATGGGAGCAAGGCGCTGATTTCCTTGATGAACTTTTGGCCGACAAGGAGGTCACCGCAGCCTTGCCCGAGGCCGAAATTCGTGAAAAATTCGACCTTGGCTATCATGCCAAGCATGTCGACACGATCTTCAAGCGGGTGTTCGGAGAAGCGTGATTTGACCGGTCCCAGCCGGCGGCTCCAAGCTGGAGCACCCCTCATCCGACCTCGCTTTGCGAGGCCACCTTCTCCCACAAGGGGAGAAGGTAAGACGGCATCGATCATCAAACTGCGAGATCGCCGAGGCGCAAACGGCAGGCTCGCCCTTCTCCCCTTGTGGGAGAAGGTGGATCGGCGCGTAGCGCCGAGACGGATGAGGGGTGATCCAGCCTGGCGCAGGTTCGAATAATCAAGCCTTGCCAGGAACGGTCCTGATCACCGTTCCCCACGGGTCCTCGCGCGTCGCTGCATCAGTCACATTGTCGGACCGCATTTCGACCCAGGCGAGGCCGGACCGGGAAGGATCGCGACGGCCGGCGCCGGCGCTCTGCCACGAATTGGCGCCGATGTGGTGGTGGTAGCCGCCTGATGACAGGAACACCGCCGCGCCACCATATTTCGCCATGGTATCGAAGCCGAATTCCTGGTGCCACCAGGCCTCGGCGTCTTCCGGCCGTCCGACGCGCAGATGGACATGGCCGATGATGCTGTTGTCCGGCATGCCCTGCCAGGCGGCATCGCCGGCGGGCACGTCGGCGACGACCGACGAAATGTTGAGCCGTTCGGTCGCCATCGCTATCTTGTCACCATTCCACTTCCAGTCCTCATGGCGGCGGTCGGAATAGATCTCGATGCCGTTGCCTTCGGGATCGGTCAGGTAGAGCGCCTCGCTGACCAGATGGTCGGAAGCGCCGTCGATGCCGATATTGTTGGCGATGGCGTGGTTGATCCAGCGCCCGAGGTCGGCCCGGCTGGGCAGCAGGAAGGCTGTGTGGAAGAGGCCGGCGCTGCGCGGATCGTCAGGCTTCGCCGCTGCATCCGCTTCGATGTCGAGCAAGGGACGATTGGCGGCGCCCAGCGTGATCGTGCCCCCGGCGCGGCTCAGTTCGCGCAGACCGACGACATTGCGATAATAGGCAGCGAGATTTTCGGCATCGCGCGCGCGCAACCCGACGCGGGCAACACTGACCGGGGTCGTGGCGGCAAAAGGCAATTCGCTCATCAAAGTCTCCGTTTGGTCGACGAGATCCCCAAAACCAGGAGCCCGGCGCCACCTACCATTGTTCGTCGTGTCAGTTCCAAATCCTGGGTCTCATGTACACGGCTGTTTCCTTTCCCGATGACAGATCGTCGATCGCGATCGTTCACACAAGACGGCAAGAAGCGAACATGGTGTTCACTATTTGTGAGTATCGCACCGATCATCATCACGGTTGCACGAAACCGTGTCCCTCGCTACATGCGCGCCATGAAAGTCAGGGATGCAGACATTCTCATCGTGCCGGGCTACACCAATTCCGGCCCCGACCATTGGCAGAGCCGCTGGCAATCGAAATTGTCGACGGCGCGGCGCGTCGAGCAGGCGGAATGGTCGAAGCCAGTGCGCGAAGACTGGACGGCGAGCGTGGCGAAGGCGGTCAACGAGGCCGAGCGACCGGTCGTTGTCGTCGCGCATTCGCTCGGCGTCGCCGCCGTGATCCAGGCAATGCCGCAGTTCCAGCGTCGGGTCGCCGGAGCGTTCTTCGTGGCGCCGCCCGACGTCGCCAATCCAGAGATAAAACCCAGGCACCTGATGACCTTCGGCCCTTATCCGCGTGAGCCGCTGGCATTTCCCTCGGTGGTGATCGCCAGCCGCAACGACCCGTTCTGCACGTTCGAGGTGGCCGAGGACATTGCCGGCGCCTGGGGCTCGCTGTTCATCGACGCCGGCGAGGCCGGACATCTCAACGCCGATGCCGGCTTCGGCCCTTGGCCGGAAGGCTCGATGACTTTTGCGAAATTCCTGACTGACCTTTAGGGGCTTATCGAGTCCCTCACGCTCTTCAGCAGGGTTTTTGCCCCCAGGCCGATCAACGCGTGCTCGGAGCCCATCGCCAGCAGCCGATAGCCCATCGACACCACACGGGCGGCGATGGCCGGCTCGATGACGTAGATCGCGGCATGCTTGCCGGCCTTGCGCGTCCGCTCGGCGATCGAGGCGACTGTTTCCATCATGCTTTCGAGCGTCGAGTTGACGGCGGCGCCGTTCGACCAGGCAATCGAAAAATCCGATGGCCCGAGGAAGATGCCGTCGATACCCGGCGTGTCGAGGATGCCGTCGAGTGCATCGAGCGCGGCGCGCGTTTCGACCATGGCGAAGGCCATGGTGCGCGCGTTGCTGTCGCGCAGCCAGTCGGCATAGTCGCCCTTGCCATGACGCGGAAAGGCATAAGTCGGGCCCCAGGAACGCTCGCCGAGCGGCGGATACTTCATGGCGGCAGCGAACAGCCTGGCGTCCGCCACCGAATTCACCATCGGCGCAATCACCGCCTCGGCGCCGAAATCGAGCGCGCGGCTGGCCATGTCGAAGCGGCCGACCGGAATGCGCACCAGCGCCGGTTTGTTGGCGGCCAGCACCGACGCAAGGCCGCGCAGCACGCTGTCCTCATGATGTCCGCCATGCTGCATGTCGAGGGTGACGGCATCGAACCCCTGTCTGGCAAGAATCTCGACCGTCAGGGCATCAGGCACGCCGGACCATGCGGTGCACAAGGTTTCATCGGCCACAAGGCGTGACTTGAGGGACATGGGCGCCTTCCTTATTCGACCTCGCATCGGCCCAAAATCGCCGACAAAGTCGGCCCGACGCGAGGAGTCAAAGTTTTAGAGCGTACTTTCCGAATGGATGCACGTCGCTCTAATGCAGTTCAGCCGGAAACAGCTGCAAAGGCAAAGAAAAACCGCCCGGAGGGGCGAGGCGGTCGATTGGTCCAGCGTGTCGATTGGCTCAGAGCAAGGGTCAGGTGTTCTTGATCTGCTCGATTGCCTGCGCCATCAGATCGTCCATGGTGCGGCGAATCTGGTGGTCCGACTGGGCGACCCCGGCTTCGTCGAAATCCTTGCGGATCTTGCGGAAAACGTCGTGGTCGCCGGCTTCCTCGATATCGGCGAGGACGACCTGGCTGGCATAGGCTTCGGCGTCGGCCCCGGCCTTGCCGAGCTTTTCGGCGGCCCACAGGCCGAGCGCCTTGTTGCGGCGGGCCGCAGCCTTGAACCGGAGTTCCTCGTCGATTACGAACTTGCGCTCGAAGCCCTCCTCGCGATCTTTCATGCTGCTCATGGCATCCCTCCGGTCAAATCCGATTTGGTTGGCAGTCGAAATATGTGTCTTGCCCAGCACAAACCAAAAGGCCGCGGGCCGGTCAATATGCTACATCACTTGCTGCGCTGCGGCATTTCATTCCGGAAAGCGGTGATTGAAAGGATTTGCCGATTGAGCAAACACTGCGATTGGGATAGACACCGGCATTGAACCCCTACCGTTGCCGCACTAATTTAGGCGTACGGACAGGAACTGGTCGCTTGCCGCCTGCCCGGAAATCCAGAGAAAAGATCAGATGAAAAATCGCCGCCGCATTTATGAAGGCAAGGCCAAGATCCTCTATGAGGGCCCTGAGCCGGGAACACTGATCCAGTTCTTCAAGGACGACGCGACCGCTTTCAACAAGAAGAAGCACGAAATCGTCGATGGCAAGGGCGTGCTCAACAACCGCATTTCCGAGCACATCTTCAACCATCTCAACCGGATGGGCATTCCGACCCATTTCATCCGCCGGCTCAACATGCGCGAGCAGCTGATCAAGGAAGTCGAGATCATCCCGCTCGAGGTGGTCGTGCGCAATGTCGCCGCCGGCTCGCTGGCCAAGCGTCTCGGCATCGAGGAAGGCACCGTACTGCCGCGCTCGATCATCGAATTCTATTACAAGGCCGATGCGCTCGACGACCCAATGGTGTCTGAAGAGCACATCACCGCTTTCGGCTGGGCAAGCCCGCAGGAGATCGACGACGTCATGGCGCTGGCCATCCGCGTCAACGACTTCCTCTCCGGCTTGTTCATGGGCGTCGGCATCCAGCTTGTCGACTTCAAGATCGAATGCGGCCGGCTGTTCGAAGGCGACATGATGCGCATCGTCGTTGCCGACGAGATCTCGCCGGACTCGTGCCGTCTGTGGGACGTGGCGACCCAGGACAAGCTCGACAAGGATCGTTTCCGCCGCGACATGGGCGGTCTGGTCGAAGCCTATCAGGAAGTCGCCCGCCGCCTCGGCATCATGAACGAGAACGAGCCGCCGCGTCCCGCCGGGCCGGTGCTCGTCGCCTCGACCGATGGCCTCAAAGGCAAGCCGCACTGAGATTTCTTGCCGCTCAACACGTCGAACAGGAGCATGTCCAGCGTGATCAAGGCCCGCATTACCGTCACTCTCAAGAACGGCGTGCTCGACCCGCAAGGCAAGGCGATCGAACACGCATTGTCCGGGATGGGCTTTGACGGCGTCGGCCAGGTGCGGCAGGGCAAGGTTTTCGACGTCGAGCTTGCCGAGAGCGACAAGGCCAAGGCCGAAGCCGATCTCAAAGCCATGTGCGACAAGCTTCTGGCGAATACGGTGATTGAGAACTATAGTGTGGCCATTACCTAAGGTTGTGCCGGAGGGCAGATGGCCGAGATTGATGGAAGCTTGATATTTGAAGTCCTCAAGTCCATTCAGTCGCGTCTGGACAGGATGGATTTGACGCTCGGGGAGGTAAAGTCCGAGCTTGGCTCTATCTGCGGCCATCTCATCGCCACCGAGGGCGACGTGAAGAACATTTATGGCGTGCTGGCTCGCCAGGACGAGCGCCTGGAACATATTGAACGCCGCTTAGACCTGCGCGAGCTTGCCGAAGCCCAGAGGCCTTACGAACCGAAATGAAATCAGCCGTCGTCCTCCTGCCAGGCCTCAACCGTGACCGCGACATGATCGCGGCGCTGACCAAGATTTCGGGAACGCCGCCGGTCACGGTCTGGCAGACCGACACCGAAATCCCCGACGTCGACCTGATCGCCATTCCCGGCGGCTTCTCCTTCGGCGATTATCTGCGCTGCGGCGCCATTGCCGCGCGCATGCCGGTGATGCGGGCGGTTGCCGAAAAGGCGGCCAAGGGGGTCATGGTCATCGGCGTCTGCAACGGCTTCCAGATCCTGGTCGAGGCCGGCCTTTTGCCAGGCGCCTTGATGCGCAACACGTCGCTGAAATTCGTCTGCCGGCAAGTCAAGCTGCAGATCGCCAACGCCAACACGATGTTCACCCGCCGCTATCAGCCGGGCCAGATCATCCGCTCGCCGGTGGCGCATCATGACGGCAATTACTTTGCCGACGCCGAAACGCTGCGCAGGCTCGAAGGCGAAGGCCAGGTCGTCTTCCGTTATGCCGAAGGCACCAACCCCAACGGCTCGATCAACGACATTGCCGGCATCATCAACGGCCAGGGCAATGTGCTCGGCCTGATGCCGCATCCCGAGAACCTGATCGAAGCGGCGCATGGCGGCAGCGACGGCCGGGCGCTGTTCGAAAGTGCGCTTGGCATCGCCGCTTGATTCTTCAGCGTTCATCTTTTTTCCGAATTCGAAATAGGCGCCGCATGAGCCCGAGACAGACGATCGCCCGCCTCGCTCTTGTCGCCGCCGCCTGCCTTGTGCTCGCCTCCTGCCAGTCGAAGCCGAAGAACGCGCCGGCGCCTTCGGGCAAGAGTGCGGCGCTGCTTGCCATGGAACAGGTGGCGATCGCCGCCCACAAATGCTGGATCGCCAGCAAGGATCCCGCTTTCAAGCCCTATCAGATGGCCAACGAGCTGAATTCGTTCACCGGCACGCCGCGCTTCCTGCTGGTTCCGGTCAAGCATTATGGCGGAAAGCCGTTGCTGGTCGTGCAGGCACAAGGCAATTCACGCCGGGTCGACGTGTACGGTCCGCTGATGGCCGAACCGCTCGGCGCACGCATCGGCTCGGATATTGCCCGCTGGCAGGCTGGCAATCAGGCCTGCGGTGCGGCTGCATAGCGTCATGGCTTGCTGCAGATCGCCGGCCTGGTCATAGGCCTGGCCGGGCTTGTCCTGCAATCTGCAATGAAGACAGGGCGTGTCCTCTGGACCCCCGGCCGCCTCTATCGTCTCGGCACGGTTCGCGCTCCACCGGCGCGAATAGCCGCCGCGGCTTCGCCGGCGATCCGCGACATGAATTTGCGCGTGAACCGGCCGAGCGGCTTGGCGTCTTCGAGCGCCCAGGACGTAGCGAGATCATCGGTGTTGAATTCGTCGACGATCACCCAGGCCGGCGTATAGAGCTTGGCGCGACGGGCCTCAGTCTCGGGAATTTCGACACAGCGGGCGCCTGAGCGCGGCGGCCGGCTCGTGATTGGAAAGAGCAGAGCCTTCTGGCGGCCGTTCTTGCCCGCAACGATCAGCATCACGCACGTCGGCCGCGCCTTGCGTCCGCTTTCCTCCCCCCGGTCATATTCCCGCGCCCACAGATAGGAATAGAGAATGATCTGTCCGTGGTCCGGCTCAGTCATCCCGGTGATCGTCGCGCGCGACGGCATCGAGGCCGGCGAGAAGCTCTTCGCGTTCCTCTGCTGACAGGTCCTCGACACGATGTGCCTGCTGGGCGCTACGGCCGGCGAGACGGTCGAACTGCTCCGCCGTCAGGAGAACGAACTTGCGCTTGCCGCGCTTGGTGATGTCGACAGGGCCACGGAACGCGGCCTCCACAACCTCGCCGGATTTGTTGCCGAGATCTGTCAGGGTGAAACTCGCCATAAAGACTTCCCTTCATTACCCCGAAAATAGGCGAATTAGCTGTTTTCAGCAATAGCCTATTCATCGGGACTCGCGGGGCGAGAATGCAGTGAAGGTCGAGTGCATCGTGGTCTGCCAGACCGCGACCTCGCTGCCGCGGCCGATCGCAGTGCGCGATACGTTTTCGACATCAAAGCAAGAAGAAGGTGGGTAGTTTCCGGGCAATGAAGAAGATCGCAGCGGCACTCAACGCCGGTCTGCCGACATACCCCCGTTATTCGAGCCGGGAGCATGCGACGACGTATTTTCAGTCCCAGAACGGCCTCAGACCCTCACGATGGGCGTCGGCACGCGAGATGCCGATATCCCTAAGCTGATCGTCGGTCATCTCCAGCAAGACCAGCCGGCTGCGCCGGCGATCCAGCAGGTTGCCGATCCGGTTTGCGAGTGAATTGACCATTCGCACCAGGCGACGGACATAGCCTTGCCGGCCTGACGGGCGGGCTCCGGGCAACCCAGCTCTCATGTAACGGATTGTATCGATTGCAGCCATTTTCTTGCTACCAAAATTCGAGATTGTATCTATTTGTTGCGCGGTCACATATGTATTGACTCTCAAAACGGTGCAATATAGAAAATTGTCACCATGACAAATTGGCTTCCCGACCTTTCCGCCGGCTCCGGGCCGCTCTATCAGCGGCTTGCAGATTCCATCGAAACGGACATCGACCGTGGCTTGATCGCCGCCGGGGCAAAATTGCCGCCGCAGCGCGATCTGGCATACGACATCGGCACGACCGTCGGCACTGTCGGCAGGGCCTACCAATTGTTGCGCGAGCGGGGCCTGGTGAGCGGCGAAGTCGGACGCGGAACCTATGTGCTTGGCCGGCATGACACCAAGACCGATCTGCTGGCGCCCGACCCGCAGGTGGAAGGCACGCGCTATATCGATGCGCCTCGCGGCAAACTGCGCTTCGACAGCACGGCTGCGCCTGATACCGGCCAGGGCGCCATTGTCGCCGATGTGCTTTCGCGCACGGCGCAGGAGCATCCGTACGAGATTTCAAGCT
The DNA here is from genome assembly GCF_055811595.1 of Mesorhizobium sp. WSM4814. Classification (NCBI taxonomy): domain Bacteria; kingdom Pseudomonadati; phylum Pseudomonadota; class Alphaproteobacteria; order Hyphomicrobiales; family Phyllobacteriaceae; genus Mesorhizobium; species Mesorhizobium sp. WSM4814. The sequence continues at coordinate 305,175 of NZ_JBVVQT010000002.1, read as the reverse complement.
ATACGCGGGATTTTCCCAACCGCTGGGTCGAGGCCGGCTGCAACTGGCTGTCGCGAAATTCGTTTCGCCCAAGCCCCGATGGCATCGTTCCGACGCTCGGCACCCATGCCGCGGTTATGGCGGCGATTGCCGCGCTGACCACGCCCGGCGACTATATCGTCTTCGAGCACCTCACCTATTCGCAGATTTCTCGCAGCGCCGGCCTGATCGGCCGCCGCACCGCGCTAGTGACGTCGGACGCGGAAGGGCTCGATCCGGAGGATTTCGAGCGCGTCTGCGCGCAAAAACACCCGAAAATGATGTTCCTGATGCCGACGGCACAGAACCCCACACTGGTGACGCTGTCGGCGACGCGCCGCAAGGCCATCGCGCGCGTCGCGCGCGAATACAATGTCATCCTGATCGAGGACGATCTCTATGGCGATCTGACCGACGACCCGACGCCGCTCCTGGCCGAATATGCCCCCGAACGGACCATCGTTGCCGGCGGCCTGTCGAAATCGGTTGCGGCCGGCGTTCGCGGCGGCTGGCTCGCCTGTCCGCCGGCCTATCGCCACCGGATCCGTGTCGCTCACAAGATGCTGACGGGTGGCCTCCCCTTCCTGCTGGCGGAAGTGTGTAGCCGACTGGTTCTGTCCGGCCAGGCCAGCGAGATGCGCAAGCGCAGCATCGTCGAGATCAACGCGCGCGTGGCGATCGTGCGCGAGACACTAGCCGGGTTCGACTTCAACGCACTAGACAATGTGCCCTTCGTCTGGCTCACCCTGCCTGATCCATGGCTTTCCGGCACCTTCAAGAACGCCTGTCTCGAACATGGCGTGCTCATCGACGATGAGGACGAGTTCAAGGCCGGGCGTTCCGAGCAGGTTTTTCACGGCGTGCGGTTTGGCGTTTCACAGCCGGAGCGACGAGAGGACATCGCCGGCGGCGTTGGCGTGATCCGGCGGCTGCTGGACGAGGGCCGCGCCGGCTACGACAGTTTCTCCTGAACCGGCTTGAAACCGGCGGGCCGAATGGCGATCTTTCGCTACTTGCTGCACCCTTCCATCGTTTTTCGTCGCTTGATGGGTGTATCGGCTGCAAAGCTTGCGATAAGACGGGACTCGATCCCAAGGACATAAATTGCCGCCCATGACCATTTCCAATTCCGTGCCGATCACTCCGGAACTCGTTGCCGCGCACGGGCTGAAGCCCGACGAATATCAGCGCATCCTCGACCTGGTCGGGCGCGAGCCGAGCTTTACCGAGCTCGGCATCTTTTCGGCGATGTGGAACGAGCACTGCTCGTACAAATCCTCGAAAAAATGGCTGCGCACACTGCCGACCACCGGGCCGCAGGTCATCCAGGGCCCGGGCGAGAATGCCGGCGTGGTCGATATCGGCGACGGCGACTGCGTCGTCTTCAAGATGGAGAGCCACAACCACCCCTCCTTCATCGAGCCCTATCAGGGTGCGGCGACCGGCGTCGGCGGCATCCTGCGCGATGTCTTCACCATGGGCGCCCGGCCGATCGCGGCAATGAACGCGCTGCGCTTCGGTGCGCCGGACCATCCCAAGACCAGGCACTTGGTTGCCGGCGTCGTTGCCGGCGTCGGCGGCTACGGTAATTCCTTCGGCGTGCCGACGGTCGGCGGCGAAGTCAATTTCGACGCGCGCTACAATGGCAATATCCTGGTCAACGCCTTTGCGGCGGGGCTGGCCAAGACCGATGCGATCTTCCTGTCGGAAGCCAAGGGCGTCGGCCTGCCGGTCGTCTATCTCGGCGCCAAGACCGGCCGCGACGGTGTCGGCGGCGCCACCATGGCCTCGGCCGAATTCGACGACAGGATCGACGAGAAGCGGCCCACCGTTCAGGTCGGCGACCCGTTCACCGAAAAATGCCTGCTCGAAGCCTGCCTCGAACTGATGGCGTCCGGCGCCGTCATCGCCATCCAGGACATGGGTGCTGCCGGCCTCACCTGCTCGGCGGTCGAGATGGGCGCCAAGGGCGACCTCGGCATCGAGCTCGACCTCGACAAGGTGCCGGTGCGCGAGGAGCGCATGAGCGCCTATGAGATGATGCTGTCGGAGAGCCAGGAGCGCATGCTGATGGTGCTGCGCCCCGAAAAGGAAAAGCAAGCCGAGGCGATCTTCCACAAATGGGGCCTTGACTTCGCCATCGTCGGCAAGACAACCGACGATCTGCGCTTTCGCGTGCTGCACCAGGGCGACGAAGTCGCCAATCTGCCGATCAAGGACCTTGGCGACCAGGCGCCGGAATATGACCGTCCCTGGACCGAGCCGAAGAAGCCGGCGCCGCTGGCGGCCGGCGATGCACCGCAAGCGGATGTCGCCGAGGCGCTGCTGAAACTGCTTGGCGGGCCCGACCTGTCCTCGCGCCGCTGGGTATGGGAACAATACGACACGCTGATCCAGGGCAATTCGCTGCAGCTTCCGGGCGGCGATGCCGGCGTGGTGCGCGTCGAGGGCCATCCGACCAAGGCGCTCGCCTTCTCCTCCGACGTGACGCCGCGCTATTGCGAGGCCGACCCTTACGAGGGCGGCAAGCAGGCGGTGGCCGAATGCTGGCGCAATCTTACCGCCACTGGCGCGCTGCCGCTCGCGGCCACCGACAACCTCAATTTCGGCAACCCGGAACGACCCGAGATCATGGGCCAGTTGGTCGGCGCCGTGAAAGGCATCGGCGACGCCTGTCGCGCGCTCGGCTTTCCGATCGTCTCCGGCAATGTCTCGCTCTACAACGAAACCAACGGGCAAGGCATCTTGCCGACGCCGACCATCGGCGGCGTCGGACTGATCGCCGACTGGTCCCAGATGGCGCGGATCGGCTTTGCCGCCGAGGGCCAGATGATCCTGCTGGTCGGCGCGCCGTCGATGTGGGGAACGCATCTCGCCCAGTCGGCCTATATGCGCGACATCCATGGCCGCACCGATGGCCCGCCGCCGCCGGTCGACCTCGACCACGAAAAGCGCGTCGGCGACCATGTACGCGCCCTGATCGCCTCCGGCGTCGTCACATCGGCGCATGACGTTTCCGATGGCGGCATTGCCGTCGCGCTGGCCGAGATGGCGATGGCGTCCGGCATCGGCGCAACCGTCCCCGGCCTGATCGGGACCGACCCGATCCCGGTCTGGTTCGGCGAGGATCAGGGCCGCTACCTCTTGACGCTGTCGATCGATCCGCAAAGCGAGGAATGGGACGCCATTCGCGAACAGCAGAGCAAGCTCGGCATCTTCGCGCCGTGGATCGGCTCGACCGGCGGCAGCGACCTGAAACTCGGCGAGGCGCGGGCGATCCCTGTCGGCGAATTGACCGCTGCCCACGAATCCTGGTTTCCTCGCTTCATGGCAAATGAGGTCGTGGACCCCTGATTTGATCGAGCGGGGTCGTTGCGGTGTGGTTCATCCGCCATTTCGATCATATCTATGAGATCTGAACAAGGAATCCTCGCATGGCAATGGACGCGCACGACATCGAACGGTTGATCAAGGAAGGCATTCCGGACGCCAAGGTGACGATTCGCGACCTGGCCGGCGACGGCGACCATTATGCGGCCGAAGTCGTGGCCGAGAGCTTTCGCGGCAAAAGCCGCGTCCAGCAGCACCAGATGGTTTACGACGCGCTGAAGGGCAATATGGGCGGCGTGCTGCACGCGCTCGCACTGCAGACCAGCGTGCCGGAATAAGCTTTTTTAGGGCTTTGCTGGCTTGGGAAGATAGCCGTCCGATGCTCTTGGCCCAGGCCATCCTTTGCGCCATTTGCGTGACGAGGCGGCAAACGTCTTGTTTCAGGCAACCTATGGGTTTATTTGAAAGGGTATGTTTCGAGCCCGGCTCCCGCGGGCATGAAAGGATTTTCTATGAGCGGTATCAACGACTACATCGACAGCGAAGTGAAGGCCAACGACGTCGTTCTCTTCATGAAGGGCACGCCTGGTTTTCCGCAATGCGGATTTTCCGGTCAGGTCGTGCAGATCCTCGACTATATCGGGGCCGACTACAAGGGCGTCGACGTGCTGACCTCGGCCGAGCTGCGGCAAGGTATCAAGGAATACTCCAACTGGCCGACGATCCCTCAGCTCTACGTCAAGGGTGAGTTCGTCGGCGGTTGCGACATCGTCCGCGAGATGTTCCAGGCTGGCGAACTGCAGACGTTCCTCGTCGAAAAGGGCGTCAGCGTCAAAGGCGCCGCCTGACGAACATTTAGGGCACTTCGCCAAGCTGATTATCTCCCCGGTATCGGGGCACAAGACGAATGAATGCGCCGGTGCGCCGGCGCTTTTTCGTTTGAAGATCGGACTTTGCCGTGGATCAGCATGCAGAAGCGCAGCAACAGGCAAGCACCTTGCCTATTCCGCGCTGGGAATTCATCGCGCTGTGCGCGGCGTTGATGGCGCTCAACTCGCTGGCCATCGACATCATGCTGCCGGCGCTGCAGCAGATCGGCGCCTCGCTGGGCGTGGAAAATGAAAACCATCGCCAATATGTGATTGCCGCCTATATTCTCGGCTTTGGCGGCGGACAGCTCTTCTTCGGGCCGATCTCGGACCGCTTCGGACGCCGCGCTCCGCTCGTCGTCGGACTGGTTATCTACGTCGCCGCGGCGAGTGCGGCGGCGATCGCCCCGACATTCGCCACGCTTATTCTATGCCGGGTGGTGCAAGGCATCGGCGCCGCGGCCACACGTGTCATCGCCGTCTCGATCGTGCGCGATACGTTCGACGGTCGGCGCATGGCCGAGGTGATGTCGCTGATCTTCATGGTGTTCATGGCGATTCCGGTGGTGGCGCCAGGCATCGGCCAGGTCATCATGCTGTTTGCCTCCTGGCACTGGATCTTCATCACCATGGCGGCCGGGGCGCTGATCGTGTCGGCGTGGGCGCTGCTGCGCCTGCCGGAAACGCTGCGTCCCGAATATCGCCGGCCGCTGACGGCCGAATCCATCATCGGCGGTTTCCGCATCGTGCTGACCAATCGCATCGCGCTCTGCTATGCCTTCGCCAGCACTTTTGCTTTCGGTGCGATGTTCGGCTTCATCAACTCGGCGCAGCAGATCTATGTCGACGTCTTCGGCGTCGGCGAGATGTTCCCGGTGATTTTCGCAGGGATCGCCGGCGTGCTCTCCTTTTCGAGCTATCTGAATTCGCGCCTTGTCGGCCGCATCGGTATGCGCCGCCTGTCGCAAAGCGCGCTGCTCTTGTTTCTGGCCATCAGCCTCGCCTGGCTGGTCGTTTCCATCCAGATGAAGATGCCGCTCTGGCTTTTCATCACCTTCTTTGCCGGCACGATGGTCCCGTTCGGCGCACTCGGCGCGAATTTCAACGCACTCGCCATGGAGCCGCTCGGCCAGTTGGCCGGGACGGCGTCGTCCATTCTGGGCTTCATGCAGACCTTCCTCGGCGGCGTGCTCGGCACGCTGATCGGCCAAGCCTTCAACGGCACGGTGACGCCCTTGGCCACCGGATTCTGCAGCGTTTCGCTTGGCGCATTGGTGATGGTGCTGATCGCCGAGCGCGGCAAATTCTTCCAGCCGCAGAACCCGCCGGTTTAAGGCCGGACGCGTCAGGATTCATCCCCGCTCGCTGCGGTGAAGCGAGGGAACAGCAAACGCCCTGCGATCGCCCCACCCATCCTGTCCGAAACCGGCAGTGGCAGAGCCTTGTCGAGGGCCTCGAGGACGGAGGCGACGAAAGCCCGGTTGAGGCTGCCATCATCCCCCAGACGGGAGTAGGTGGCGCGAGGCTTGCCGATAAGTGTGCCGTTTCGGCGAATTGAGAACTGCAGCGTCAGGGTCATGCCCGCGGTTCCGGGCGGCGGCTCCCAGCAGGCGACGATCGCGGAGAACATCTCGTTTATGGTGTCGACGGGATCGGGACTGCGACAGCCGCGCTCCTGCGATGTTGCCGCGTCAGGACCGGCAACCAGGGCAAGGGTAAGGGCGACAATTGCGGACCGAGGTTTCATCTCGGGTCTCCGGTTTCGCGCGATAAATGTAATCGAATTTATCGACGAAAGCTTCCATCGAGTATCAGCGCTGCGGATGGATCCTTTCAGACGTCGGCGCTTTAGTGGCGCACCATGCCGGCGTCGACATTCAGCGTCTGGCCGGTGATCCAGCGTGCGTCATCCGAGGCCAGGAACGACACCACATCGGCGATATGTTCCGGCTGCCCTTTGCCTTTCATAGCCTGCAGCATCTCGACGAAGCCGAACGCCTCGTTGTGCGGGCTCGCCTTGACCCCATCGCTCTCGATCAGGCCCGGCGTCACCGCGTTGGCGGTGATGTTGTATTTGCCGAGTTCTGTGGCGAGCGCCCTGGTGAAGCCGATGACGCCGCCCTTGGCCGCGACATAAGCCGCCATGTTCGGCGTGCCGGCAAAGAAGCTGTTGGAGGCGATGCTGATCACCCGGCCGGCCTTGCCGGCGGCACGCATCTGGTCCGTTGCCGCGCGGCTGACGATGAAGGTTCCGGTCAGATTGACGTCGATGATCTTGCGCCAATGGTCGAGGTCGACATCGTCCCAGGCGACGAAGGGCACGATGCTGGCGTTGTTGACCAGGATATCGATGCCACCGGTCAGTGCCTGGATCTCGGCGAACAGCGCCTTGACGGATGCCGGATCGGAAATGTCGGCGGCGATCGCCTTCGCTTTTGCGCCGATCGCCGCCGCCGCCGCTTCGGCGCCTTCCGCATTGATGTCGCTGACGATGACGGTCGCGCCATCGGCGGCCAAGCGCGCGGCGATCGCCTTGCCGATGCCTTGTGCGGCCCCGGTAACCAGGGCGGTCTTTCCCGCAAGCCGTTCAGTCATTTCCGTGCTCCATGTGATCTGTGACTTCATCTCTCAGGCGTCGGCGTCGATAACGGCGAGCGCCGCGTCGATGCCTTTGCCGACCGCGAGCTTTTCGCCCAAAGCATTCATCGCGCCGCCAAGTGCCGTCAGCGCCGCGATCGCATAGATCGGCTGGGCGGTCGGGCCCATATGGCCGATGCGCGTCAACTTGCCCAATGTCTCGCCCCGGCCCGACGAAAACACCACGCCGTAACGGGCGCGCGCAGCCTGGCGAAGCGCCTCCTCGTCGATGCCTTCGGGCGTCCGGACGGCAGTCGTGGTCGGCGATGCGATGATGTCGCTGGCCGCCCAGATCGACAGACCCATCGCGGCGACGCCGGCGCGCATGGCCTTGGCGGTGAGCGCGTGGCGCGCCCACACCGCCGCCGGTCCCTCATTGAGGTAGAGGTCGAGCGCGACGTCGAGCCCGTTCACTTCCGCGACAGACGGCGTGAACGGAAACGGCTTGTCCTTCGACCACGCATGCTCCCAATCGACGATGCTGAGCATCGACGCGCGCGGCGCCAGTGGATTGGCCTTCATTTTCGCCCAGGCCCGCTCGCTGACGCCCATCATCGTCAGCCCGGGAGGCGCGCCGAGGCATTTGTTCGGGCCGGTGACATAAATGTCGGCCTTGCAGTCCTCCGGATGCGTTTTCATGCCGCCGAAGGACGAAACGGCGTCGACGATCAGATAGGCGCCATGCCCCGAAACCAGCGCGCCGATGGCATCGATCGGGTTGATGGTGCCCGACGGCGTGTCGTGATGGCAGACGGAAACGATGCTGATTTCCGGATGCGCTTCCAGCATTGCCGCAACCGCCTGCGGGTCGATCGCCTCGTTATAGGGCACCTCGATTTCGAGCAGATGCGGCGAATAGCGCTTTGCCCAATAGCCAAAACCCTTGCCGTAGACTCCCGAGGCAAGGTTGAGCACGACGTCCTCGGGCGTGATCAGGGAGGCTGCCGCGGCTTCCAGGCCAAGAACCGGCTCGCCATGCAGAATGACCGGCTTGTTGGACAGCCGCATCGCCTTCTGCACCTTGTCGACCACAGCCTCGTAAAAGAGCTGGAACGCCGGGTCGTAATCGTAGAGCACAGTGCGGCCGAGGCCGCGCAGCACGTCGGGATAGGCGTTCACCGGCCCGGCGGTGAGCGTGATGACCGGTTCGGCGTGTTCGAGATAGCGCATGGTCTTTGTCTCTTCGTTGGCGGCGGTCAGCCGTAGAATTGCGTGCCGGTCCGATAGGTCTTGAAGTTTTCCATGTCGTGCGAATACATCAGCTCGGCCCCATAATCCTCGGCGAGCTTCTTCACCTTGCGCATCGAGTTGACACCCGCCACCGGGTCGATGTGGAAGGCCGCCTGGCACAGCGTTTCAAGGCTCTTCTGCGTGTAGGCCGCATCGATGGTGAACATGATCGGCTTGCGCTTGGGAAATTCGACCAGCAAGCTGTAATGGCCGATAGAATGGCCGGGCGTCGAGATCAATTTGACCCCCCTGGCAAGCTCGACATCGCCGTCGATGCCCTCGAAGGTCGAGTTGGCCCGCGTCGTGCCCTCCAGCAATTGCGCGGTCGCGCCACGCGCTTCGGCAGCCTCCACCGAAAAGCTCAGATCCGAATAGCCAAGGTGCTCGAAAGGCTGGGGATTGCAGGCCTGCGGCACCTCGGTGCGATGACAGATCTTCTTGGCATGCGGAAAATACTTGTTGCCGCCGCAATGGTCGAAGTGGAAATGCGAGTTGACGACGACGTCGATATCCTTCGACTCGAGGCCGAGCAGCGCCAGGGCGCCGGGAATGGTCTGGTGCTTTTCCTGGATCGGCTTTTCGAAAGGCAGCACCTTCATGACGTGGTCGTAGTCGTAGCCGGTGTCGATGAGAAACCGGCCCTCGGCATGCTCGATCAGGATCGAATAGACGGGAAAGCGCACTTCGCCGCCGGGGCCGCGATTCCAGAACACGTGATAGCCGTCGAGAACGAGCGAGCCACCATCGAGCAGGTAGACCTTGGTATCCGACATTTTGTTCTCTCCTCTGTTGGCGCGGGTCCCGTCCGCGCCTGAACCTGATCAGCGCACGCCGCGCTCGTATGGAATGCCGAGCGCTGCCGGCAGGCTGGCCCGCCGGCCGAACAGAACCAGCATGATCATCACCGCCAGGAACGGCAGCATCTGGATGACGTCGGTTGGTATGTTGATGCCGGCCACCTGCATGGCTGTCGTCAGCGACAGGCACACGCCGAACAACAAGGCACCGAACAGCACCCAGACCGGGCGACCACGCGCCAGCATGGCAAGCACGATTCCGAGAAAGCCCGCGCCATTGGTGATGAAGGGAATGAACAGGCCGGCGCCGACATTGGCGAGAAAGGCGCCGCCAAGCCCTGCCAGCGCTCCAGTCGTCAGCACGGCGATGGTGCGGGTTCGTGCGACGTCGATGCCGGCGACGTCAAGCGCGGCCGGCTTGTCGCCCGCCGCCTGCAGGTTCAGGCCGAGCTGCGTGCGCCGATAGATGTAGCCCATGGCGAAAACCAGTGCTACCGCCAGGTAGACGATCAGATGCTGCCTGAACAACGCCGGCCCGATCACCGGAATGCCCGACAGCAACGGAATGACGGTCACATCAACCGCTGGCAGGCGGGGATAGCTGCGCGAAAACTGGAAATGGTGGAGCAGCGCCGTCAGGCCTTCAAGTCCCAATGTCAGCGCTATGCCGATGACGATCTGGTTCAAGCCGATGCGCACGCAAAGCAGCGCCATGACCAGCGCCACGGCGATACCGCCGCCGGCGCCGGTGAGAAAGCCCAGCCACAGCGATCCGGAATAGAAGGCGCCGACGAAGCCGAGATAGGCGCCGGCCAGCATCATGCCTTCGATGCCGATGTTGAGCACGCCGGCCTTTTCGGACATCTGTTCGCCGAGGCCGGCCAGCAGCAGCGGGATCGCCGCGGTGACGGCGCCAAACAAAAGCGCGCTGAGAAAGACTTCGCTGAACAGCCCGGTCATAACTTCAGGCCCTCCGCGACTGATTGTAGCGGTGATCGATGTATTCGGCGAGCGCGAGCACGATCAGCACGATGGAGACCAGCACCAGCGTGAAATGATTGGGCACGCCGAGGCGGCGGGCCGCGCTCTCGCCGCCGATCGACAGCACCGAAAGCAGGAACACGAAACCGATGGCGGCAAAGCCGTTCATGCGGGCGAGGAACACGACGGGAATGACCGCCAGCCCATAAGCGGGGTTCCAGTCGGCGCGGACGTTACCCTGGACGCCGAGGATATCGACAGCGCCGGCAAGTCCGGCCAGCCCGGCCGAGATGGCGAAGACGGCAATGGTGAGCTTCGGCACGCCGAGCCCCGCATGGATGGCCGCGCGTGGGTTGGCCCCGACGATCCTCAGCTTAAGGCCGAAGGCCGTGCGCGTCATCACCAGATGTACGGTGATGATCGCTGCCAGTCCCAGAAGCAGGCCGCTGGTGATGGTCGTGTCGAGCAGACGCGGCAGCCGGTCCTCGACCAGCAAGGTGCGGGTCTGCGGCACGGTCGTGCCCGAATCGCGAAACACCAGCTTGACCAGCACATTGGCGAGCGAGGTGCCCAGGAACGTCATCATCAGCGTAGTGATGATCTCGTTGACGCCCTGATAGGCCCGCAAAAGGGCCGGCACCAGCGACCAGAGCATCGCAACCGCCATGGCGATGACAAACGAGCAGATCAGCGCCAGCCAGGCAGGCATGACTTCCACGAAGAGCGGGGCGCTGGCGGCGGCCGTTACCGCGCCGAGCAGGAACTGGCCATCGCCGCCGAGATTCCACATGCCGGCGCGAAAGGCCACGATCAGGCCAGCGGCAAGAAACAGCAGCGGCGCCATGCGCGTCAGCGTCTGCTGGATGCCGAGCGGCGACAAAAGCCCTCTCTCGAGCACAAAGCGATAATAGGCAAGCGGGTCGACGCCGACGGCAAGCAGGATGCAGCCGGCGATGATAAGCGCGGCCAGTATAGGGCCGATGGTCATCAGCAGCCGATGCTGGATATCGCGGCGCGTGACCACAGCAGCTGTGGCATCGAGTGCGGTTGCGCCGGCGGCTGGGACGGTGTCGATGCTCATGCGGCAAGTCCGATCATCAAGCGACCGATCTTGGAGCGGGCATCGCCGACATTCTCGACCGTGCCGACCAGCGAGCCGTTCGAGATGACGGCGATGCGGTCGCACATGCTGAGCAACTCCTCCAGGTCGGTGGAGATGAGCAGCACGGCAAGGCCGCGTGCCGCCGTATCGCGGATTCGCTGGCGCGAAGCCAATGTATTGGCGAGATCGAGGCCATAGGTCGGCTTGTTGAAGATCACCACTTTTGCGCCTTCGGCGAGTTCGCGCGCCAGCAGCACCTTCTGGATATTGCCGCCGGAGAGCCGGGCGACCGGCGTTTTCAGGCTGGGCGTGCGCACGTCGTATTCGCGGATCAGCTGAGCGGCGCGCTTGTCGATTTCACCGCGCTGCTCGACGCCGTTGCGCCAGAAGGGAGCGGCGCCGACCTGCTTGAGGAAGAAATTGATCGAGACCGGAAAAGTCCCGACCGTGCCCTCGCCGAGCCGATCGTCGGTCAGGTAGCGAAGGCCTCGCTCACGGCGTTCGCCGACGCTCAGCGCCTCGATGGGCGTGCCCTGCAGCCGCACCGAACCGCTCACCGTCGCCCGCTGGCCAGCCAGCGCCTCCGCCAGTTGCTTCTGGCCATTGCCGTCGATACCAGCGATGCCCAGCAGCTCGCCTGGACGGATGTCGAACGAAATCGATAACAAGCCCGGCGCGTCGTCTGTCGGTGCGACCGCGAGTTCATGGACCTGAAGCAGCGGAGCCGCTCCGGCGTGAATGGTGCGAACCGGACGCTCGGACGCTTCCGGGTCGTCCTTCTGCTTGCCGAACATCAATTCGACGATCTCCGAAACGATCGCCTGCTCGCCTAGCGCGCGAAACCGCTCGGGAGGAATTTCGCCGACCTTGCGGCCGAGTTTCAGCACCGAGATTCGATCGCCGAAGGCCGCCGCCTCCTTGAGCTTGTGGGTGATGAAGACGATCGCCAGCCCCTGTTCGACAAGGCGGCGCATCAGCGCGCCCAGCTCATCGATGCCCTTCGGCGTCAGCATCGAGGTCGACTCGTCGAGGATCAGAATCCGGCTGTTGCGCACCATCGCGCGCAGGATCTCGACCTGCTGCTGTTCGCCGAGCGAGAGTTCCGACACCTTGGCATGCAGCTTGACCGTGATACCGAGCGCCCTGGTGATATCGGCGACGCGCGCTTCCAGTTCCTCGGTCTTGGGCCGCTGCCACCACGGGCCGCCGAGCAACAGGTTTTGCGCGACCGTCAGCGTCGGCACCAGCATCATGTGCTGGAATACGGTTCCGATGCCGAGCGCCAGCGCATGGCGCGGCGAGGTGATCGCGATAGGCTCGCCGTCGACCAGTATGCGGCCCTCGTCCGGCTGCTGCAGGCCGGACAGCATGCCGATCAAGGTGGATTTTCCGGCGCCGTTTTCACCGAGCAGCACATGCACTTCACCCGGACGGATAGCCAGATCGACGCTGTCGTTGGCGACGACGCCGGGAAACCGCTTGGTCACGCCCTCAAGCGCGACGATGTCGCGCTTGTCGACCGACAATGAGGACCCACTACTCATGAATGCCAAGGCCTTGAAAACATGAAATCGGTCCGGCGGGGTGAATTGTCACCCCTCCGGAAGCGTGCATTGAAGCGCCTTACTGGGCAACGCTTGTCATCAGCGCCCTGACGGCTGCTGCATCATAGACCGGATCGACCTTGGTCTTGCCGGAAACGATGTCCTCGCGCAGCGTCTGGATCTCCGCCCATACATTGTCCGGGATCGCAGCGGTTTTCAGAAGCTTGACCGAATCGTCCTTGAGGCCGATCGAGTAGCTCTTGGTGCCGAACGTGTCGGCTTTGAGGTCGGCGATCATCGCCGCATAGACCGGCTCGATGTTCCAAACCACCGACGACAGCAGGAAGCCTTTGTCGATCGGCGTCTTGTCGCCGATGACGTCGATGAAATAGACCTTGCCGCCATCGCCGGCCTTGGTCGTTTCGACCGCCTGCAGCATACCGAAGCTCGAGCCGTTGCCCTGGCCGAAGATGATGTCGGCGCCCGATGCGATCACGCTTTCGGTAACGCGCTTGCCGCCGGCCGCATCGCTGTAGGCGGCGGGTCCGATCACCGCATAGGTGACCTTGACGTCCGGGTTCTCGGCCTTCACACCTTGCGCGAACGCCGCCGACTGCGAGTTCCACGACGGAGGCTCGCCCGACACGACGATGCCGACCGACTTGGAACGCGACATCTTGGCGGCGAGACGGCCGGCAAGGTACGCACCTTCGTGACCGCTCAGCGTGTAGTCTGCGACGAGCCCAGCCTCCAGGCCGGTCGGCGTGTCGACGATCGCCACTGGCACCTTGGTTTCCTTGGCGATTTCGGGAGCCGCGGTGTTGTACCCGCTGGCATGGGCAATCAACAGGCTGGCGCCGTCGGCCGCCAGTTCGCGCAATGTCGGGCGCACGTCGCCATAGCCGAGCCCCTGCGCCGTCACTATCTCGACACCGGCAGCTTTCGCCGCTGCCTTGGCAGCGTCGATGCCTTGCTGGTTCCAGCCATAATCGGTGCCTTCTTCCGGCGTCAGGATGGCAATGGACTTGACTTCGGCGGCAAGTGCATTACCCAGCAAGAGGCCGCTTAATATAACAGCGCTTACGCTGCCCTTCAGGAACTTAGACATGTTACCCTCTCTGTTCGGTTGACCCAAGATATTCTTATTGTTATTGCGCAAAAGCGAGGTAGACTGCCTGAACAATTCCACACGGAGTTCAGGCAAGGTGGTTGTGCGATACATTCTTCCGATAATTCTGGCGTTCACGTCGTTCGCCAACGCGGTTGAATTGCGGCACATCACTGTGCGAACCGGCACCGAAGGGCTCGATCCGGTGCCGCTGACGATCTCGAATGCGGGGCGTGAGGCGCTTTCCTGCAATGCAGACTTCGCCCACTGGTATTCGGCCACGATCGCCACCGCGGCGCCTGGCAAGAGCGCCCGTGTCGAGCTGTGGTTCGATCCAGAAACCGGGATGTTTGCGATCCTCAACGACAAGCGCGAAAACCTGCCTGTCGAGCGGCTGTGGTGCGGCCTCGCCAGACAGGCATACGCCACGCGCGTGCAAATCGCGCTCGACCGGACCAGTGGAAGAAAGGGGCAAATGGCCGTGACCTGCAGCAGAGCGGACGACAGGCTGGTCTGCCGGTAGACGCTCGCTTTTTGCCAGGTCAGACACCGCCCCCGACCTTCACTCTGCCGCCAGGAATTTGTCGGTGAAGACGTCGTCGGCCGACAGTGCCGTTTTGAGCACGCCCTGATCGGTCAGCGTCTTCAAGGTCTCTTCCCATTGGGTCTTCGTCATCCAGCCGAGGCCGTGTTCCTTCGTCGCCGGGCTGTTGAACGTCGAAGCGATGTCGGCCTTGAGCTGGGCCAGCAGCACATCCTTCTTCTCCGCATAGCCAGGAACGGCCTTGGCGGTGATCTCGGCGGCTTCTTCCGGATGGGCCGCGACATAGTCGAAAGCCTCCCTGTAGGCCTTCACGAAGCGGCGCACGACATCGGCATTGTCCTTGATCATCGCTTCAGAGGTGAACAGCCCCGATCCATAGGCCTTCCAGCCGTGATCCGCGCCGAGCATGATGCTCAGCGACCCTGGGCCGCCAGCCTTGGCTTCAAGTTCTGGCACTTCTGCGTCGAGATAGCCGACGACCGTCTGGACCCGTCCGAGCAGCAGGTAGCTTTCGTAAGGCGGCGAGACGCTGTTGAGCGTCATGTCCTTCTCGCTCATGCCGTTGGCAGCCAGGAAGCCCCTGAAGAAAATGTAGGTGGAGCCCGCCGGGTGAATGCCGATGGTCAGGCCCTTGAGGTCTGAAGGCTTGGTCAGCTTGAGCGTCTTGGCGAGCGAAATAATGCCCAGCGGCGACTGCTGGTTGACCGCCGCCAGCGCCACGACGGGAACATTCTGCGACCTTGCCACGGCAAGCGTGGGAAGATCGCCGAAGCCGAATTCAGCGTTGCCATTGCCCACCAGCCGCATGGCGTCCGGCGAGCCGGACCCTTTGCGGACCTCGCTCACATCGATCTCGTTCTTGGCGAAGAAGCCTTTTTC
This sequence comes from Mesorhizobium sp. WSM4814, assembly GCF_055811595.1. Taxonomy (NCBI): domain Bacteria; kingdom Pseudomonadati; phylum Pseudomonadota; class Alphaproteobacteria; order Hyphomicrobiales; family Phyllobacteriaceae; genus Mesorhizobium; species Mesorhizobium sp. WSM4814. Next base: position 290,136 of record NZ_JBVVQT010000002.1, on the reverse strand, counting down.
CTTGCCGACAAAGAACATGGCGTGATTGCCGCGCACCACCCAGTCGAGCTGGACGTTGACCGTGTCCGCCGCCAGCGCCGCGTTCGAGAAGCCAAGCGCGCCGACAAACGCCGCAAAAGTGGCTGCCTTGATAAGAGAGCGTCTCAGCATTGTCTGTTCCCTTGTTTGGTTGTTCGAAAGATCCTAGGCCTGGCTGAATTTCGGCGCCCACGGCACCACGACACGCTCAAGAATTTCGGCTGCGTAGTAGAAGGCGATGCCGAGCACTGAAACCAGCAGCAGCGCCGCGAAGACAAGGGCCGTGTCGAGTTGGGTCGACGCGAATTGGATGACGTAGCCGAGCCCGTCCGAGGCTCCGGCAAATTCGCCGACGATGGCGCCGATCACGCTCAGGGTCGCGGCTATCTTGGTCCCGGCCATCAGGCTCGGAAGCGAGTGGGGGACACGGATCCTGAACAGGATCTGGGTCGGGCTGGCGCCGACCGAATTCATCAGCGACAGAAGCGAACGGTCGACCGATTGCATGCCGGCCAGCATCGACAGCGTCACCGGGAAGAAGGCGATGACCAGAATCAGACCGATTTTGGGAGCGAGCCCATAACCGAACCAGAGGATGAAGATCGGCGCCAGCGCGACCTTCGGCACATTCTGGAACAGCACGACGAGCGGGTAGAGCGCGCGGCCCAGCCAATCGAAGCGCACGATGACGAGAGCAAGCGCAATGCCGACTATAACCGAGACAAGAAAGCCAAACAGGATTTCGCCTGCCGTGACCACCGTCGCCTGCATGAGAGTGCCCCACTGCGCGACCAGCGATTTCGCAATCTCGGATGGGGCAGGAACGATAAAGGAAGATATCGAGAATATCCGCACCGCCGCTTCCCACAACACGATCGTCACCAGCAGAAGGATAGCCGCCGGAAGCCAGCTGCTTGTTGCCGCGGCCCAGCCGGAAACCGGTTGCGGCGATGAGAGATTCATGAGGGGTTGCCTGCTCACGTCGCGCCTCCCGGCTGATGACTGGAGCGCAGCATCGTTCGAAGTTGAAGCACCAGCCTGACGAATTCGGGGACTTCGGTCACGGAAGCGTCGCGCGGATAAGGCAGCGGAATGTCCAGGCTCTGGGTAATGCGTCCCGGTTTGATTCCCAGCACATGGACTTGGCGCGACAACTGAATGGCTTCGTCGATCGAATGCGTCACGAAGACGATCGTCTTGCCGGTCCGCTGCCAGATCTCCAGCAGCGACTGGCCCATTGAGTCGCGGGTGATCGCGTCAAGGGCGCCAAACGGCTCGTCCATCAGCAAGACCGCCGGATCGAGCGCCAAAGCCCGGGCGATGGCAACCCGCTGCCGCATGCCGCCAGACAGTTCGTTTGGGCGCTTGTGGGCGGCATCGCCAAGTCCCACCAGTTCCAGCATTTCCTGTCCACGTGCCCGCAGCGCCGAGCGCGACATCGATTTGTCGGCGATGCCGAGCAGCATCGAGGCATTGTCGACGGCGTTTTTCCACGGCAGCAGATTGGCATCCTGAAAGACCAGACCGATCATCCGCTTGCGCGCCGCTTCGCCTGGCGAAACGCCGGCAACCGAGACGCTGCCGCTGCTCGGATTTACCAACCCAGCCAGCACTTTGAGCAGCGTACTCTTGCCGCAACCCGAAGGGCCGATCAGGGAAACGAACGAGCCTTGCGGAACTGCAAGGTCTATATCCCTGAGGATCAGCTGCCGGTTCCGATCCGTGCCCATGACCACCGTAACGCCTTTGGCGGAAATGAGATCGCCGTGGCGGATGTGGGTCGGTCGGCCGCCGGCGGGTCGAATGGTTTCAACCTGCATGGTCGGTCACCCCATGCATCGTGATTGGCCGCAGCTGCGCTGTCTTGATGGCACAGTCCGCATGAACGGCCAACCGGGTGAAGTCTCCGGCATGGCCAGCCTCATGCCTCACTCGTGCCATCGGCTACTCCCGGCCCTCGAGGATGCGGCGCACCGCGACCAGCTTGCGCGCCCGTTCGCCTTGCAGCGCCCTTATCTGTTCGGGCGTGTAGGAGAACATGCCCTCGCCCGACTTGATGCCGAACTTTGATGCACCGGTCTTCTCCAGCACCATCGGCGCCACATCATCCCGATTGGAGAGATCGGCGTTCAGGAACGAAGAGACGGATTTGTAGATATCGAGGCCGGCCATATCGAGCAGCGCCATTGGCCCGATGACGGCGATCTTGTAGCCGATGCCCCAGGATACGCAGGTGTCGAGATCCTCCGGTTCGATGACGCCGCGCTCGACCAGATCCACCGCTTCACGCAGCAGTGCGTAAAGAACGCGATTTTCGACGAAGCCGGGAACGTCTTTCTTCACGACCACCGGCAACAGGCCAATCGAGCGGATCAGGTCGCGTATCGTCGCCACCGTTTCGGGCGCGGTCTTCTCGCCGCCGATCACCTCGATCATCGGAATGATGTGCGGCGGGTTCGACCAGTGCATGCCGACCATTCTCTCGGGGTGCGAGATATGGGCCTGCAGCTTGGTGATCGGAATACCCGACGTATCCGAGGAGACGATCACCGAAGGACCGATCAGCGGGTCGATGGCGCGATAGGTTTCGGCCTTGATGTCGATATTCTCAGGCACATTCTCGATGACCAGTTCCGCACCATCAACGGCCTCGGCGATGGTGCGGGCGAAGCGCACCGTGCCGGCGCCCGTTGCCGGCACCTTGATGTCGAGACGGTCCAGAACCCCGCCGGCGATGTCGAGCATGCCGCGGGCGCGTTCGACCGCGACATCGGAAACATCGTACGCCGCCACGTCGAGCCCGCCGCGCGAAAGCCGCGCGGCGATGCCCGGACCCATCGTTCCCAGTCCGATGAGAGCGGCGCGCTTGATCATCATGCGGCCTTTGCGGGAGCCGCAGCGGTTGCCGCCTTGAAGGCTGGACGAGCGGCGACTGCGGCGACCCAGCGCTCGAGATTGGGCAGCGACGGCCGGTCGATCTTGAAGTCGATGCAGCGTTTCAGGATCGGTGCGCAGGCGATGTCGGCAATGGTCAGCTTTCCCAGCGCCAGGAATTCCTTGCCGGCCAGATGCCCGTCGATGATCTTGAGCTGCGCCACCAGGTCCTTGACCTGTTCCTTGTATTCGGCGGTCTGTTCCTCTGGCGTCAGCTTGGCGCCCTTGAAGGCAGCCATATAGCCGGGATTGACCGCCGCCAGCAGAAAATCCATCCAGCGCTCGACCTCGGTCTTTTCCGCAGGGGTGGCGCCGTTCAGCCGCTCGCCGCCGGATGCCGCGAGATAGCGCAGGATGGTGTTGGACTCCCAGATCACGGTGTCGCCGTCGACCAGCGTCGGGACTTTCGACGTCGGATTAAGCGCCTTGTATTCGGCCGTCTGGGTGTTTTCGAACTGGCGGCCGTAATCCTCGCGTTTGTATGGCGCGCCAAGCTCTTCGAGCATGAAGAGCACCTTTTGAACGTTGCCCGATGTCTGGCGGCCTAAGAGCTTGTACATATCATCTCCTCGATTGTGGCCTACTTGCCGGCCGGCAGCGGCTTGTAGACGATAGCGTCCATTTCGATCTTGGTGTTGATGACGGCCTTTGCCTCCACCGTCGTGCGCGCCAGCACCGCGTCGCCGATCCCTTCGAGAAACGCCTTGTTGTAGCGGCCGAAGTCGCGCGTATCCTCGAGATAGGTGGTGATCCGCACGACATCGGAGAGCGTTGCGCCCTCATCGGCAATGACGCGCGCGATGGTCCTCAGCGTCGCCAGTGTCTCTTCCTCGATCGTGCCGCTGATCATGTTGTTGTTCTCGTCCTTCGGCACCTGGCCGGAGACGAAAATGAAATCGCCGGCACGCACCGCCGGATGAAACGGCAGGTTCGGATTCTTCTTGCCGATGGCGTAGTGGTTGGCGGATTTTCGCGTGCTGTCGCTCAACCTATCCCCCTAGAGAACGCTGGTTTCGATGATATCGACGCCACGGACGCGGTCGATGAGGTAGACGATGCCGCGATCGTCGATGGTGACGTCGTTGGAAGACGATCGCTCGGCGCCCTCAGGCGCATCGGGCACGAAATGGCCGACCTCCTTGGGTGCGAACGGGTCGGCGATGTCGACCAGCCGCAGCCCCTGGGCGAACCATGCAAACGGAATGATGGTGCCCTTGAACCGCTCGGAAGGCTGATGGCAGCCGGTCATTGGCGGTTGTGGTTCGCCATCCGGGTCGAGGCCAGGCACCTGGAAGGTCGAGATCGGCAGCGGGTTCGTTTCGTCGGTGATGTCGTAGATCCAGGTGAAGGCCGGCGGCGAAGCTCGGAGCTTGGCGACATCCTCGTCCGCCACCACCATGATGTTGCGGCCCTTGAGCGGCTGCGGGATCGGCAGGCATGTGTGCGTGGGATGCGGGAAGCTCGGGCTCGAATTGACATGCGAGACAAGCTTCGGCTTCGAAATGTCGGAAATGTCGAGGATGAAAAGGCCGTGATGCCAGTAGCTGACATAGAGCCGGTCGCCCATGCGTAACGGATGGTGGCAGCGCGGCGTGACGTAATCATGCCACGGATACTCTTCGCCGCCGCCGGTCCATTGCCCCGGTATCCACCAGCGGCCGATTTCGACCGGATTTACCGGATCGATCAGGTCGAGGATCATCACGATGTTGCCGACATAGCCGTCGGCAGTCGGCGAGATATAGGCATAGCGGCCGTCATAGTCGTAGCGATGCACGCCATGGCCGCCGGTTATCCACTTCGAGATCAGCCTCGGCTCCGCCGGTCGGGTCGTGTCGTAGAGCGCCAGGCCACCGCCGAAATCGGCCGGGCCCGCATTGCCGAAGCGCTCGTGGTTGATGATCATCAGACCGTCCTGGGCGCGCACCTTGTGCGAGTGCCAGCCGGGCGGAACGTCGATCGTCGCGACCTTCCTGGGATTGCGCGGATCGGAAATGTCGACAAGCGTCGTGCCGCTCGGCGGACGCATGTGGCCGATATAGAGAATGTTGCCGTCGACCCAGACCTGACCACCGCCCGGACAGTCGACATGGCCGATCTGCTTTGTGTTGAACGCCGAAACCAAATGCATCCGCCCTTGCTGCTGAACCGTCTCGTTCGATGTCCGCGCCACTATGGCGGCGCGGACGGTTTCCGCTGCAAACTAGACGATGCGGAGCAGATCGCCGGCCTGGTTGCGGCCCCAGCGCTTGTAGAGCAGCAGCGCCTTCTGTGTCGGCGCATCGGTCGCGCCGAAGAAGATGACCGGCTCGGTCGAGGAGCCATTGATATGCTCGACCCAGCAACCGCCCGGTATGGCGATCGTATCGAACTGGTTCCAGTCGTAGCGCTTGCCATCGATCATCGAATGGCCATTGCCGCGGAACGGCGCCAACAGCAGGCTGGCGGTCTCGCGTTGCGGCAGCGTCTTTTCGCCCGGCCGCAACATCTGCACGTAGAAGTTGATCGTGCGGAAGACCGGGCCGCCGGTGGTGGGGTCGACATAGTCGATGACGATGCCTTCATGCGGATCGCCGTCCCAATCCTTGTGCGCGTCGAGGATCGCTTCCATCTTTTCCCAGCGATAGACATACATCGGCGACGACAGGCCGCCGCCGCGCTTGTGGTCGACGAAGCGCGGCATCAGGCCGCCCTCGCCATAGATTCGCTGCGAATAATCGCTCGGAAAACGCGCGGTCTGCACCTTCTTCTCGACTTCCTTGCCGTCGACCATCTCGGTGTATTTGTGATCGAAATGCACGGCGTGCAGCGTCTCGACCAGCGGCAGGTCGAGGACAGAAAGGTTGACCGCCTGTTCGCCGCCGACCGTGCCGTGATTGTGCCAGGCGTCGTTCGGCGTCAGCACCATGTCGCCGGGGCCGAAAACCACGTCCTCGCCCTCGACGCCGGTAAAATTACCCTTGCCGGTCAGGCCAAAACGTATGGCGCTCGGCGAATGCTTGTGCGGCGGCATGATCTCGTCCGGATCATTCAGGCGGTAGGCGGTGTACATGGTGCTGACCGAGGCGCGCTTGGGCGCGAGCCCCGGATTGACCAGGATCAGCGACCGGCGCTCGCTGTCGTCCATGGTCACCAGTTCGGCGGCGCGCTGCAGCAGCGGCTCGATATCGGCATAGGACCAGACGAAGGGGATCGCCTTCGAGGTCGCCATGAGCTGCTTGATCTCGTCGTGATCGACGCCTTCCGACGTCGCCCAGAACGGGAACATATTCTTTTCGTAGAGGGCGTCATAAAGGCCCTTCAGCGCTGCCTTCTTGTTGGTGACGGTAAGGTCTGCCGGTTGCGCCAAGGACATCTCTGACACCTCTCTTCACGAAGAAAATGCGTTTAACCAACTCAACCGTATTCGGATTGGTTTTTCTGGACAATCCCAAAACTGAGAATTTTAAAAATTTTTGGTTGAGTGCTTCTATGGAGGCCGAATGGCCCCAAAAGGGGCAAGAAAGTCGAAAAGATGCGAGAAAATGGCCGGCGGATCGTACCATTGCGGCCGTGGCAATCGCTCGGCAGCCCAACCAACTCGAATTTTGTTTTCAACCAAAGGAACTTGGTTGAACCCGGGCGACAGCAATCAGGCGGCCATGCTTTGTTCAGCACGGCCGCGGATCAGGTCCGAGGCCTTTTCGGCGATCATGATGACCGCCGCATTGATGTTGCCGCAAACGAGATCCGGCATCACGGAAGCATCCACCGCGCGAAGGCCGGCAACGCCGCGCACCCGTAGTTGCGGGTCGACCACCGACTCCGCGTCGACACCCATGCGGCAGGTGCCGGCCGGATGATGCACAGTGATCGAGGTGTTGCGAATATGCTCATCGATCTCATCGTCGCTCTGGCATTGTGAGCCCGGAAAGAACTCCGAGGCGATGAACGGCGTCATCGACGGTTGTGCAGCGAGGTTGCGCGCGACGCGGAAGCCGGCGCGAAGCGACTGCCAGTCGTGCGGCGATGACAGGAAATTCTGGTGGATCAGCGGCGCAGCCAACGGGTCGTTCGACGCCAGTTCCACGCTCCCCCTGCTCTTCGGCTGGACGGCGACGATGCGGGTCGCAAAGCCATCGGCGAAGGGCGCCTTGAATGGCGGCATGTAAGGCCATGCGGCAAGCGGCGCAGCCGTGAAAAGCAGCTGAACATCCGGCAACGGCCGGCTTGCATCGCTCTTCAGAAACGCCACGACCCCGCCGGGCACATCTCCCGAAAAGCCCTTTCCGGTAAAATAGGTCTTGACGAAATCCAGCCCGATACGATCGGCCCGCATCATCTTGTGGAACGGCCCCGGCTGCTTGCGCCGATACATCAGAATGACCGAGACATGGTCCTGCAGGTTCTTGCCGACCTGCGAACGGTCTACTTTCGTCTCGATACCATGCGCGGCGAGCTCGCCGCTATCGCCGATCCCCGACAGCATCAGCAACTGCGGCGTGTTGATGACGCCGCCGGCAAGCACGACCTCATGCCGCGCCAGCACCTGGTGGGTCGCGCCGCCCCTGGTATAGGCGATGCCGGTCGCTCGCCCATCCTTCAGCACGATCCGCGTCGCCATCGCGCCGGTCAGCACCTTGACATTGCTGCGGCGCATGACGGGACGCAGATAGGCCGACGCGGTCGAGCAGCGGCGACCGTTTGCGATCGTCATCTGCAGGCGACCAAAGCCTTCCTGCACCGGGCCATTGTAATCGTCGGTCTGGGGGTATCCGGCATCCCGGCTCGCCGTAGCGAAGGCATCGATCAGTTCGTCCTTGTAGCGGCAGAACTGCGTGTTCAACGGCCCGCTGCCGCCGCGATAGTCGCTCTCGCCCTTTTCCCAGCGCTCCTGCTTCTTGAAATAGGGCAGCACCTTGTCGAATGACCAATCGGTGAGACCGCTGGCCGCCCAGCGATCGTAATCGCCGCGATTGCCGCGCACATAGGCCATGGCGTTGGTGGAGGAGGAGCCGCCGATGACCTTGCCGCGCGCACATTCGACCTTGCGTCCGCCGACATTGGCCTCGGGCTCGCAGAAATACATCCAGTCGTGACGGCGTTCGGTCAGGATCTTACCCCAGCCGAGCGGGATGTGGATCATCGGATCGCGATCCCAGTCGCCAGCTTCCAGGAGCAGCACGGAAACATCAGGATCTTCGCTCAGGCGGTTTGCAAGCACGCAGCCGGCCGACCCGGCTCCGACAATGACATAGTCGAATGTTTCCCCAAACGGCATGCACTGTCCTCAGGAGAAGACGGCCCCGCCGAGATATGAGCCGTCAAAGAAACAACTGCGGTACTCAACCATCGCGCAACTGGTGTTGTCAACCACCGGGCGCAGATGTAGATTGGTTGAGTTGGTTGAGTGCCGTTCTCATCGATTCCGTGTCACAACTTGATATCGGGACGTCGAGTCGACCGCTGCCGATCAGACAGGAGATTTGGTTTTGAGCGCATTCGAGCCGCAGGTCGTATCTTCGGACCTCGACGACATCATCGCAGCGGTCCGCCAGTTGCAGCAGGGCGGCGGCAAGCTTCCTTCCGAGCGTGACCTTGCCGAACATCTCAACGTGAAACGTCATCAGCTTCGCAAGGCGCTCGAGATGCTGCGCCAATCAGGTGATTTGAAACCGACGCGCGCCAGGCGTGCGCCGACCGCCCTGCCCCGATATGGCGAAGAACTTGTCAGGGTAACCAACCCCATCGAGGTTCTGGAGTTGCGCCTGCTCATGGAACCGGGCCTCGCCCGGCTGGCATCGCTGCGCGCCTCCTCGTTCGAGACGGCCCGGATCATCGATGCGGCAACCACGCCGGAGAATGCCTCGTCTGGCGCGGTCGATTTCGCTTTTCATTCCGCCATCGTCGCTGCCGCCCGCAACCATCTTGCCGCCGAATTCTACAAGATGCTGCGCCAGGTCGGGGTCGATGCGCGGGTCAAGGTCGCACGGACCGCAGCGCCCACCTGCCCTAAGCGGATCGCCGAGCGCGACGGCGAACATCGTCTGATCGCCGAAGCGATCTCGAAACGCGACCCCGAAGCAGCCGAAGCGGCCATGCGCGCGCATTTGCTATCCGTGCAAAGACGAATCACGGAACGGTCGAATGCCGGCGCTTTTGCGGCATGAGCGTCTCGCTTTCTAGCCAGACAGCCTGCTCGCGGGAACTTTCAAATTGATGCGTCATTTCGACGTGCTGATCGTCGGCGCCGGATCTGCCGGCTCGGTGGTGGCTAGCCGGTTAAGCGAGGACAGCGCGTGCCAGGTCGGCTTGATCGAAGCCGGGGTCATGCCGTCCGATCCCGATATCGCCGACCCGTTGAAATGGACGATGCTGCAGGGCCGCGCCTATGACTGGGCTTATCGGACGGTGCCGCAACCCTTTACCGCAAACCGCGTCCACGAATGGCCGCGCGGAAAGATCGTCGGCGGTTCTAGCTGCCTGCATGCCATGGCCTATGTGCGTGGCTATCCCGATGATTTCCAGCCCTGGGCAGTAGCAGGCGGCGAGCGCTGGTCCTTTTCGGGCTTGTTGCCGGGCTTCGTCCGCAGCGAAGCTTTCACCGCGTTCGATGCGCCGTCGCGCGGCCGCTGCGGACCGTTGGACGTCTATCTGCCGGATGCGGAGGTCAGCCCCGTCGTCCGCGCCTATATAGCCGCTGGACAGGCCATGGGGATCCCCGCCCTGACCGACCACAATAGCGGCGACCTCGCCGGCACGAGCCCTAATTCGCTGAACATCCGCGCCGGCAAGCGCCTGAGCGTCGCCGACGCCTACCTGCCGCCGGAGGTCATGGTGCGACCGAACCTCGCTCTGCTCACCGCTCACGAGGTCGATCACCTCGTGCTGGAAGGCCAGCGGGCCACGAGTGTGGCTGTCGTGTGCGATGGGGAGAGCATGACGATCTCCGCCGACAGGATCGTTCTTTGTGCAGGCGCGGTGTCGTCGCCGCTCATCCTCATGCGATCGGGCATCGGCGATCCGGATACGCTGAAGCGGGCGGGGATTCGCTGTCGTGCCGACCGGCGCGATGTCGGCCGCAATCTGCAGGACCATCTGCTGGCCCTTGGGAACGTCTACAGCACGAAAAAGCCGCTGCCCCCGTCGCGCCTGCAGCACTCGGAATCGCTGATGTACCTGCACGGCAGCGACCCGACCCGTTCGACGGGAAGCCCCGATATCGTACTCGCCTGCGTCGTTGCTCCATCGGCCGCAGTGGGCTTGAATGCACCACCCTACGGCTCGGCTTTCACGATACTATGCGGCGTCACCCAGCCGACCAGTCGTGGGCGCATCGCACCGGGCGGGCCGGGCCGAAACGATGCACCGATCATCGATCCGCATTATCTCGAAACCGAACATGACCGGGCCGTTTTCCGGATAGCGCTGAAGACGGCGCGCGCGATTGGCCATCATCGAGCGCTCGACGAGTGGCGCGATGTGGAAGTCCTGCCGGGATCACAGGTGCAGTCGGACGACGAGCTTGATGCTTTCATCGCCAGCGCTGCCTCCACACATCATCATCCTGCCGGCACGTGCAGGATGGGCGGTGATGCCGACGCAGTCGTCGACCCGGATTTGCGGCTGAACGGCTTCGACAACGTCTTCATCGTCGACGCGTCGGTGATGCCGACGATCCCGAGCGGACCCATCAATGCCGCGGTAGTCGCCATAGCGGAAACCTGGGCGTCAGCTCCGCCTAAAGCGCGTCGCGTTTGACCGCCGCATTAGCGCATGATCCCAAAAATCGGATCGGCCGGGCATGGCCCGAATCGGATCGATCCCAAACGGCCTATTCCGCCCAGAGTTCCCGGCGCAGTTCGCGCCAGCTTGCTTCGTCCGGTGCGACAAGAAGGCCACCGCCGACATGCGACGGCCGATAGGTGCTGCCGTCGAAACGCGCGGCGTAACCACCGGCCTCGGCATGGATCAGCACACCGGCCAGATGATCCCACGGCATCAGCTTGTTGTAGACGACGAAGTGGGCGTGGCCGCTCGCCAGCAGGCGGTATTCGTGGGCCGCGCAGCGATAGCCGAATTGCGACAAGCATTTCGTCTGGTTGCGCGCCAGCCGTGACCGTTCCGGCTCGGGCATGTATTGCCAGGAAACCGCGCCGGTCATTTGCGAGATCGGCGCAGGCTCGGCGACATGCACCTTCTCCAAAGTGCCATGCGCATGCCGTATGTGGCTGCCAGCACCGCTGGCGCCGATCAGCCAGTCCTTGCCGATGGGATCGTGAATGATGCCGGCGACGGTCTCGCCCTTCACGACGACGCCGAGCATGACGCCGAACAGCGGCACGCCTGAGGCGAAATTGAAAGTGCCGTCGACGGGATCGATGACGAAGGCGAGATCGGCTTCGCCGAGGCCCTGGAGCAGCGCCGGGTCGTCGGAGCAGGCTTCCTCGCCGACGATCATCGCCTGCGGGTAGCGCTCACGCAGCCTGACGGTGATGAGCCGCTCGGCACTCACATCGGCCTCCGTCACCAGATCGGCTGCCGAGGTCTTCTGGCGGACGTCGCCCTCATCCAGCCGGCGAAAGCGCGGCATGATCTCGGCAATGGCAGCGTCGGACAGAAGCGTGGCGAGCCAGTCGATCGCGGTATCGTCAAATGTCATCGGGAATGTCTTGCCTTGCGGTCAGGGTTTCGTTGAGTGCGGCGAAATCGAACAGCTTTCTGTCGAGCAGATGCGAGGGCCGCACATTGGTCATGGCGTGGATCATCGTGTCCTTGCGGCCGGGCATGCGCTTTTCCAGGTCGTCGAGCATCGCCTTCATCGCATTGCGCTGCAAGCCGTCCTGGCTGCCGCACAAATCGCACGGGATGATCGGGAACTTCATGGCGCCGGCGAATTTTTCGAGATCGGCCTCGGCGCAATAGGCAAGCGGCCGCAGCACCATGACGTCGCCGTCGTCGTTGAGCAGTTTTGCCGGCATGGCGGCGAGGCGCCCGCCATGCAACAGGTTCATGAAAAAGGTCTCGAGAATGTCTTCGCGGTGGTGGCCAAGCACCAAAGCCGAGCAGCCCTCCTCGCGCGCGATGCGGTAGAGATGGCCGCGCCTGAGCCGCGAGCACAGCGAACAATAGGTGCTGCCCTGGGGAAGCTTGTCGGTCACCACCGAATAGGTGTCCTGATATTCGATGCGGTGCGCAATGGCGTATGTGTTGAGATAATCGGGCAGAATGTGCTTTGGAAAGTTCGGCTGGCCCTGGTCGAGATTGCAGGCCAGCAGGTCGACCGGCAGCAGCCCGCGCCATTTGAGGTCGAGCAGCAACGCAAGCAGGCCGTAGGAATCCTTGCCGCCAGACAGGGCGACCAGCCAGCGTTCGCCGGGCCTGACCATCGAAAAATCGTCGATCGCCTGACGGGCGAGACGCAGCAGCCGCTTGCGCAGCTTGTTGAATTCGACGGAGGACGGCACATCGGCAAACAGCGGATGAAAGCCGCGTGCGGCGTCAGTGATCGGTTCGATTGTTTCTGGCAGCATGTTCATGGCGCGGCGGCCCCAAAAATCCTTGTTGCTGCCCGGAGTAGCGCATCGGCCCGCAAATCGAAATCGATTTTCGGAACCGCAAAGAAAAGGCCGCCTCGAGGGCGGCCTTCGATGATGTCGCAGATGAAAAAAATCGATCAGCGCGAATAGAATTCGACGACCAGGTTCGGTTCCATCTGCACGGCGAAGGGAACATCCGACAGGCCGGGGATGCGCCCGAAGGACGCCGTCATCTTGTTATGATCGACCTCGATGTAATCAGGCACGTCGCGCTCAGCCAGGCCTACCGATTCCAGGACGATCACCAGCTGCTTCGACTTTTCGCGCACTTCGATGACATCGCCCGGCTTGCAGCGGTACGAGCCGATGTTGACGCGCTTGCCATTGACATTGATGTGGCCGTGATTGACGAACTGGCGAGCGGCAAAAATGGTCGGCACGAACTTGGCGCGGTAGACGACCGCGTCGAGACGCGACTCGAGCAGGCCGATCAGGTTCTCCGAGGTGTCGCCCTTGCGGCGGTTCGCCTCTTCATAGACCTTGCGGAACTGCTTTTCCGACACGTCGCCGTAGTGACCCTTCAGCTTCTGCTTGGCACGCAGCTGCAGCCCGAAATCGGAAAGCTTGCCCTTGCGGCGCTGGCCGTGCTGGCCAGGACCGTATTCGCGCTTGTTGACCGGGGACTTCGGGCGGCCCCAGATGTTTTCGCCGAGACGGCGGTCGATCTTGTATTTCGCGGATTCGCGCTTGCTCATCGCATTCCCTTTCAAAAAGACACACCCGGCACCTCATGGTCCGGGTGAAGGAAACGCGCCCTCCTCTGGCCCCCGTTTTCGAGACCTGACAGGGTTCTCCCACGCAACGCGGCGGAAAACCCACGGGACACGTCATTGCACATAAAGAAACCACCGGACGTTGCGGCCCGGCGTTGGGGGCTGATTAGACGGAGATTTGACTGGTGTCAAGGTCGCGGTAGGCGTCGATGATGGCAGCCGATACGCCGCGGTATCCCCGCGCGCTGTGTGCGGGACCGCGGCTATCCAATCATGGGACCTGTCCTGCGGGTGGGACAAGCGGCTAGTGTTTCGATTTCTTCTCCGGCAGGCCCTTGCGCTTGGTCTCGGCGAACTCCTCGAGCTGCTTTTCGCTCATCGACTTGTACATTCCCTTCGAAGCGCCTTTCAGCTCGCTCTTCTTGGTTTCGCCACGCTTGGCGGACAATGCCGCGCCGGCGGCTTTCTGCTGGGCTTTTGAAGTGGCTGGCATGATCGTTTCTCCCGTCTTGCGATGCGGGAAAAACGCAGCGGTCGTGGTGATGTTCCCAGATATCAGGAAATCGCCAGCCCAAACCCCTGCATCAGGCGGCGAGTCGGGAAATCGACCCGATTCGAGGTGAAGACAGCAAGGTCGGCGCCTTCCGGCAACGCCTCGCCGCGGTGGCTGGCCTCGGCATGCGCGAGCAGCGAGAGCGCCCGCCGTGCGATCGCCTCGGCGGGATCGAGCCAATCGACCGGCCAGGGTGCCGTCTTGCGCATGCGATTGGCCAGAAAGGGATAGTGGGTGCAGGCAAGCACGACGATGTCGGTCCGCAATTCGTCATGTTCGACGAAGCACGGCGCGATCTCGGCACGCACCGCCTCTTCATCGACAAAGCCATCGCGCATATAGACTTCGGCCAGTCCCGCCAGACTATCGCTGCCAACCAGGCGGACATGGCATTTCTGCGCCCATTTGCCGATCAGGTCGCGGGTATACTGGCGCTTGACGGTGCCGGGCGTCGCCAGCACCGAAACCAGCCCGGAGCGCGTGCGTTCCGCTGCCGGCTTGATCGCCGGCACCGTGCCGACGAAAGGATGACCGGGAAATCTTTCGCGCAGCGCATCGATGACCAGAGTCGAGGCGGTGTTGCAGGCGATGACCGAAATGGCCGGCGAAAAACGGTCGAGCAGCTTGCCGAACAGCTCCAGAACATGTGCCCTCAGTGCCGCTTCCTCCCAAGCCCCGTAAGGGAAAGCCGCGTCGTCGGCGACATAGACGAAGCGGCGGTCGGGCATCAGCACCCGCGCTTCGCGCAGCACGGTCAGGCCGCCGATGCCGGAATCGAACATCAGGATCGGGCGGGCGCTTGAAGGATCGGTCATTGTCATCGTCTACAGGAGAAGGCGGAGAAGGCTGCGGGCCCGCGGCGGGAAGATGGTCACAAATCCTGATCCATCATTTTTGGGATGATGGACCACAGCAAATAACATTCGGTTACGGCTAAAGCCCTGTCTCTCAGGCCTGGTCCTTGTCTGCCGCCTTGGCGGCGCGGGCCGCTGCCGGAAGCCGCCTTGGATCATCGCCCGGCGATCCGTCGCCGCGCGGCATGGCCGGCGAAAACCTGTCCAGCGATGATATTATGCCGCGCAGCACCTTGAGCTCCGGCTCGGCGAAGCCGGCGCGCGTCAGCACCGCGCGCAGGTTGTCGACCATTTTCGGCTTCTTCGCCGCCGGGCGGAAATAGCCGCGCGCTTCGAGCGCCCCTTCCAGATAGGCGAACAGGCCGTGCAACTTTTCCTTGGTCGCCGGCATCATGTCGGGACTGGAAAAATTGGTTTTGGTCTCGTCTTCCAGGCCCGACTTCATCCACTCATAGGACATCAGCAAGGCGGCCTGGGCGATGTTGAGCGAGGAGAAGGCGGGATCGACCGGGAAGGTGACGATCTCGTCGGCGAGGCCGACCTCGTCATTGTAGAGCCCGAACCGCTCGCGGCCGAACAGGATGCCAGTGCGCTGTCCGGATCGCTGGCGCGCTCTCAGCGCCCTGCCCGCCTCGACCGGTCCGCGCACCGGCTTGAAATTGTCGCGCGCGCGCGCCGTGGTGGCGAAGACGAAGTTCAGGTCGGCGACCGCCGAGGCCAGATCGTCATATACTCCAGCGGCATCGATGACGTGGTCGGCGCGGCTCGCGGCAGCGCGCGCCTTTTCGCTCGGCCAGCCGTCGCGCGGATTAACGAGGCGCAGCTCGGACAGACCGAAATTCGCCATGGCGCGCGCGACCATGCCGATATTCTCGCCGAGTTGCGGCTCGACCAGGATGATCGCCGGGCCGGTGGCAGGAAAGATGTCGTTGCTGGCTTGCATTGTCTCAATGAACTGCTGTTTGCGGCATTTCAGCGTCCCCTGCCATATCCGGCCGCGAAAATGAAGCTTTGGCAGGCAACGCCCGATGCCAGGGGCGAGCCCGCTGGGGCGGATCGCCGTTTGCGCGGCCAAAAATGCTTTGATATACGGGCCGCATCCCCGGCCAAAGCCATGCGGGCAAGGCCGTTCCGATCCCCAACAATGAGGCATTCTTTCCATGGCGAAGATCAAGGTGGCGAACCCGGTCGTCGAACTCGACGGCGACGAGATGACCCGCATCATCTGGCAGTTCATCAAGGACAAGCTGATCCACCCCTATCTCGACCTCAAGCTTGAATATTACGACCTCAGCGTTGAGCACCGCGACGCCACCAACGACCAGGTGACCATCGATTCGGCCAATGCCATCAAGAAGCATGGCGTCGGCGTGAAATGCGCGACGATCACCCCCGACGAGCAGCGTGTCGAGGAATTCGGGCTGAAGAAGATGTGGAAGTCGCCGAACGGCACCATCCGCAACATCCTCGGCGGCACCATCTTTCGCGAGCCGATCATCATGAAGAACGTGCCGCGGCTGGTGCCCGGCTGGACCAAGCCGATCATCGTCGGCCGTCATGCCTTCGGCGACCAGTACCGCGCCACCGACTTCCGCTTCCCCGGCAAGGGCAAGCTGACGATCAAGTTCGTCGGCGAGGACGGCAAGGTGATCGAGCATGACGTGTTCGATGCGCCGGCCGCCGGCGTCGCCATGGCCATGTACAATCTCGACGACTCGATCCGCGAATTCGCCCGCGCCTCGCTCAATTACGGCCTGCTGCGCAACTACCCGGTCTACCTCTCGACCAAGAACACCATCCTCAAGGCCTATGACGGCCGCTTCAAGGACATTTTCCAGGAAGTCTACGAGGCAGAGTTCGAAGCCGAGTTCAAAGCCAAGAAGCTCTGGTACGAGCACCGGCTGATCGACGACATGGTTGCCTCCAGCCTGAAATGGTCGGGCGGCTATATCTGGGCCTGCAAGAACTATGATGGCGACGTTCAGTCGGACACCGTGGCGCAAGGTTTTGGGTCGCTCGGCCTGATGACCTCGGTGCTGATGACGCCAGACGGCAAGACGGTGGAGGCAGAGGCGGCGCACGGCACCGTCACCCGTCATTATCGGCAGCACCAGAAGGGCGAGGAAACCTCGACCAATTCGATCGCCTCGATTTTCGCCTGGACGCGCGGCCTGGCGCACCGCGCCAAACTCGACGACAATGCCGAGCTGATGCGTTTTGCCGAGACGCTGGAAAAAGTCTGCATCCAGACCGTCGAAGCCGGCTTCATGACCAAGGATCTGTCGCTGCTGATCGGTCCCGACCAGCCATGGCTTTCGACCACCGGCTTCCTCGACAAGATCGATGAGAATCTGCAGAAGGCGATGGCCTGACCAGCGTTGTGAGCAGGCCCGTCGTCTACGGGGCGGACTACAGCGTCTATGTGCGCATCGTCCGCCTCGCACTCGAGGAAAAAGGCATCGGCTACGAACTCGTGCCGGTCGACATCTTTGCGGCGGACGGCATTCCGGGCTGGTATCTCGACCATCAGCCGTTCGGCCGCATCCCGGCCTTCGAGCATGACGGGTTCCGCCTCTTCGAGACCAGCGCGATCGCCCGCTATGTCGACGAAGCCTTCGAAGGCCCCACGTTGCAACCGGCCGAAGCCCGATCTCGCGCACGTATGAACCAGATCATCGGCATGCTCGACGCCTATGCCTATCGGGCCATGGTCTGGGATGTCGCCGTCGAGCGACTGGAGAAAACGGCGCCTGACGAGGCTTTGATCGCCAATGGGCTTCTGCAGGCGGCGACAGTGCTTCGCGCACTCACCTCACTGAAAGCCGCCGGGCCGTGGCTGCTGGGCGAGCAACTGACGCTGGCCGACCTGCATGCAGCACCCATCATCGGCTATTTCGTCAAGGTCACTGAGGGACAAAACCTGCTGGCGGAGTTCGCCGATATTCGGGACTGGTGGGCTCGCATCGCCGGACGGGAGAGTTTTGCGAAGACCGGGAAGGCCGGGTGACAGCAGGGGCCCGTGCCTGCCCGCTGGTGCGGCGCTCCCCTTCTCCCCCTTGTGGGAGAAGGTGGCCTCGCGAAGCGAGGTCGGATGAGGGGTGTTCCAGCTTGGCACCAAAGCGCTCCGGCCAGCACCCCTCATCCGTCTTGGCGCTGCGCGCCAATCCACCTTCTCCCACAAGGGGAGAAGGCAAGACCCGATCAAGCCGCCTCCAGGGCCGCTTTCACCGCAGCGATCGCGTCTTCGGCCCTTGAGGCGTCCGGGCCGCCGGCCTGGGCCATGTCAGGCCGACCGCCGCCGCCCTGCCCGCCCAATGCCGCGGACGCCACACGCACCAGATCGACAGCGCTGAAGCGGCCGGTCAGGTCGTCGGTGACGCCGACCACGACGCTGGCCTTGTTGTCCTCGCCGGCGCCGACGAAGACGACGACGCCGGAGCCGAGCGACTTCTTGCCGGCATCGGCCAACGGCTTCAAATCCTTCGGCGCGACACCCGATACCGCCTTGCCGAGAAAACCGACACCGGCAATGGTCTCGTTCTCGGCAGGCACGCCGGCTGGCGAGCGGTCGCCCAGCGCCAGTTTCTTGCGCGCTTCGGTCAGTTCCTTCTCGAGCTTCTTGCGCTCGTCGAGCAGGGCCTCGACGCGCGCCGGCACGTCGGCCGGCGAAATCTTCAGCGCCGCCGCGACCGCCTTCAGCCGCTTGTCCTGCTCGTCGAGATGCTTTCTGGCCGCCTCGCCGGTCAACGCCTCGATGCGGCGCACGCCGGCAGCGACTGCACTGTCCGACACGATGCGCACCAGACCGATGTCGCCGGTCGCCCTGACATGGGTGCCGCCGCATAGCTCGACCGAATAAGGCCGGTTGGCCCTGGCGCCATGCAAGCCCGTGCCCATCGAAACGACGCGCACCTCGTCGCCATACTTTTCGCCGAACAGCGCCATGGCGCCTTCGGCGATGGCATCGTCAACCGACATCAGCCGCGTGGTGACCGGACTATTCTGGACGACGATCTCGTTCGCCATCCGCTCGACCTCTTCGATCTCGTCAGGCGAGATCGGCTTGTTGTGCGAAATGTCGAAGCGCAGACGCTCGGGCGCGACCAGTGAGCCCTTCTGCGCGACGTGGGTGCCGAGCACCTCGCGCAGCGCTTCGTGGATCAGATGCGTCGCGGAATGGTTCGCGCGCAGCCTGGAGCGGCGCGCATGGTCGACCTTCAGCTCGACGGTCGCGCCCGTGTCGACCGTGCCATCGGCCACCTTGCCGAGATGCACGAAAAGCCCGTCGGCCTTCTTCTGCGTATCGGAGATCTCGATTGAGAACCCTTCGCCTGAAATGACGCCGGTATCACCCACCTGGCCGCCGGATTCGCCATAGAACGGCGTCTGGTTGACGACCACGGCAACCGCCTCGCCGTTGGCGGCGCTGTCGACGATCTTGCCGTCCCTGACCAGCGCCTGGATGAGGCCTTCCGCCTGCTCGGTCTCGTAGCCGAGGAACTCGGTGGCGCCATGCTTCTCGCGCACCGGGAACCACACTGTTTCGGTCGCCGCCTCGCCGGAACCAGCCCAGCTCTTGCGCGCCTCGGCCTTCTGCTGCTCCATCGCATTGGTAAAGCCGGCAAGATCGACCGAGATGTTGCGCTGACGCAGCGCGTCCTGCGTCAGATCGAGCGGAAAGCCATAGGTGTCGTAGAGCTTGAAGGCGGTCTCGCCATCCAGCATGTCGCCGGCACCCAGCTTTTCCGTCGCCTCCGAAAGCAGGCCCAAGCCGCGCACCAGCGTCTTGCGGAAACGGGTTTCTTCAAGCTTAAGCGTCTCGGTGATCATCTGTTCGCCGCGCACCATTTCCGGATAGGCCTGGCCCATCTCGCGCACCAGCGCCGGCACCAGCTGCCACATCAGCGGATCACCGGCGCCCAAAAGCTGCGCGTGGCGCATGGCGCGGCGCATGATGCGACGCAGCACGTAGCCGCGGCCCTCATTGGACGGCAGAACGCCGTCGGCCACCAGAAAGCAGGACGAACGCAGATGGTCGGCGATGACGCGGAACGATCCGACGGTGTCGGCATCCGGACCGCGGCCGAGCGCGGATGACGCGGCCTCGATCAGGTGACGGAACAGGTCGGTCTCGAAGACGCTCTCGACCCCTTGCAGAATGGAGGCCATGCGCTCCAGGCCCATTCCGGTGTCGATCGACGGGCGCGGCAGGTCGATGCGCTCATCCTTCGTCACCTGTTCATACTGCATGAACACCAGGTTCCAGAATTCGAGGAAACGGTCGCCATCCTCCTCGGGGCTGCCGGGAGGGCCGCCCCAGATGTGCTCGCCACGGTCGATGAAGATCTCCGAGCACGGACCGCAAGGTCCGGTGTCGCCCATCGCCCAGAAATTGTCCGAGGTCGGAATGCGGATGATGCGATCGTCGGAAAAGCCGGCGATCTTCTTCCAGTAGCCGGCAGCCTCGTCGTCGGTATGATAGACCGTGACCAGCAGCTTGTCCTTCTTCAGCCCGAACTCCCTGGTGATCAGGTTCCAGGCAAGCTCGATGGCGCGCTCCTTGAAATAGTCGCCGAACGAGAAATTACCGAGCATCTCGAAGAAGGTCAGGTGGCGCGCGGTGTAGCCGACATTGTCGAGGTCGTTGTGCTTGCCGCCGGCGCGAACACTCTTCTGAGCCGTCGTGGCACGCGAATAGGGTCGCTTTTCCAGGCCGGTGAAAACGTTCTTGAACTGCACCATGCCGGCATTGGTGAACATCAGTGTCGGGTCATTGCGCGGCACCAGCGGGCTCGACGCGACGACCTCGTGACCCTCCTTGCGGAAATAGTCGAGGAATGTCGACCGGATCTCGTTCACGCCACTCATGAATACTGCCTTTTAGCTTTTAGAGAGAGCCGCCGGCGCGGCCGACGGCAAATGGACATGGCCTTTTAGCCGCCGCGTTGCACCCTGTCCAGAAACACGGAATTGGGCCAATTTGCGGGGCTTGCCGGTCATCTCGTTGCCGGCCTGCCGGTCATCTCGTTGCCGGCTTGCCGGTCATCTCGGCGCCACCGCTGAAACGCAAACCGCCGGCGCTAGGCCGGCGGTTCGAACGCAACAATACAGGACTCGATTACACAGGCTGGAGCTGATGCGCGGGAATCATGGCCAAACTCCGGCCACTGCCGAAGCCTACATGGCGCCGGCTTCGTCCTCGAAACCATCGTCTCCGCCTTCGGAACCACCATTCTCGAGGAACTTTTCCGCAATCAGCCCGGCATTCTGCCGTAGTGCCAATTCGATTTCGCGCGCCGTATCGGGATTGTCGCGCAGGAACAGTTTTGCATTCTCGCGGCCCTGGCCGAGACGCTGCGAATTGTAGGAGAACCAGGCGCCCGACTTTTCGACCACGCCGGCCTTGACGCCGAGGTCGACCAGCTCGCCGGTCTTGGACACGCCCTCGCCATACATGATATCGAACTCGACCACCTTGAAGGGCGGCGCCAGCTTGTTCTTGACCACCTTGACGCGGGTCTGGTTGCCGACGACCTCGTCGCGGTCCTTGACCGAGCCGATGCGGCGAATGTCGAGGCGCACCGAAGCGTAGAATTTCAGCGCGTTGCCGCCGGTCGTGGTCTCGGGCGAACCGAACATGACGCCGATCTTCATGCGGATCTGGTTGATGAAGATGACCATGGTGTTGGAGCGCGAGATCGAGGCGGTCAGCTTGCGCAGCGCCTGGCTCATCAGGCGGGCCTGCAGGCCGGGCAGCGAATCGCCCATCTCGCCTTCGATTTCGGCGCGCGGCGTCAGCGCCGCGACCGAATCGACCACCAGCACGTCGATGGCGCCGGAACGCACCAGCGTGTCGCAGATCTCCAGCGCCTGCTCGCCGGTATCGGGCTGCGAGATCAAGAGGTTTTCGAGGTCGACGCCGAGCTTGCGGGCATAGACCGGGTCGAGCGCGTGCTCGGCATCGACGAAGGCGCAGATGCCGCCCTTCTTCTGGGCCTCCGCCACAGTGTGCAGCGCCAGCGTCGTCTTGCCCGAGCTTTCCGGCCCGTAGATCTCGATGATGCGGCCGCGCGGCAGGCCGCCGACGCCGAGCGCGATGTCGAGGCCAAGCGAACCGGTCGGCACCGTTTCGATCTCGACGACCTGCTCGTTTGCGCCGAGCCGCATGATCGAGCCCTTGCCGAAGGCACGCTCGATTTGCGACAGCGCCGCATCCAGAGCCTTTGATTTGTCCACCGTTTTGTCCTCTACAAGCCGCAAAGAATTCTGAGCCATGATACATCACCCCTTGGTCGTCAATGAAGGCCGGACAATCCGTAATCCCTATCAATTTGTACCTTTTTTGTTCTCGATTGGCAAGGGGATACAACCGATTGAAAAACCAACAATATCCGGATTTGTTCTTTTTTTGTTTCGTGTTTTCACCCAGGATGCATCCCGGCTTCACCCGCAGGATTCTGCAAGGCATCTTCCGAATCGCGCCTCCGGTTGCCGGGTTCCGCCGGACAACCTAATCTCCTCCCGGCAGCAGCAAAGGTCATCTCACCGGGCATGATGAAGTCGCCGACGATCCTGGCAGTAGGCGGCGCCTATATCGAGCGGCGCGGCCAGGTTTCGGGCGCCTTCGTGCCGGCGGCGTCGAACCCCGGCACGATGCGCGAGGAAGTCGGCGGCGCCGTCTTCAATGCGCTGCGCTGCGCGGTGCGCCGCGGCGTCTCCGGCTCGCTGCTTTCGGTACGCGGCGGCGATGTTCTGGCCGATACGGTTTCACGCGCCATTGCTGCAGCCGGCATTGCCGATCTGTCCGTGGTGTTCCTCGATCGCACGACGCCGAGCAACACAGTGCTGATCGACGGCGACGGCGCGCTGATCGCCGGCCTCGCCGACATGGCGCTCTACGATCTGGCGCTTGCCAAGCAGATCCGCCGTGCCAAGGTGCGCGAGGCAATCAGCACCGCCGATGCAGTCCTTTGCGACGCAAACCTGCCGTCGGCGGCGCTCGAGCGGCTGGTGGAGCTTGCCGCCGGCAAGCCTGTCTTCGCCCTCGCCGCTTCACCAGACAAGGCGGCGCGGCTCGCGCCGGTGCTGGGCAGTCTGGCGCTGGCCTTCATGGACCGGCGCGAGGCCGGCGCGCTCGCCGCTGTCGGTATCGACGCTGCGGAGCAAGATATCATCGACGGCCTGAGGCGTGCGGGCCTCAGAGGCGGCGTGGTCACCGCTGGCGACGGTCCAGTGCTCGGTTTCGACGAAACCGACGCGTTTTCGATCTCTCCGCCTACGTCACAAAAGCCGGCGGATGCGACCGGCGCCGCCGATGCGCTGGCGGGCGCGACGATGGCCGCCCTGCTGCGCGGCCTAACGCTGGGCGCAGCGCTGCGCGAAGGCGTTGCCGCAGCAATGCTCGCCGTCGAGAGCGCCACCTTCACGAGCGCTATCTTTGCCGAGGCGCTGGCATTGGTGCCCGAGGCGCGCGACCTGGCATGAAATCCTGGATGTGGCGCCGCCCCTCAACCCCCTGCCGGGACCTTCTCCCCGTCAAGGACGGGGAGAAGGGGCTTGGCCGCGACGCCGGCGACCCCCTCTCCCCGTCCTTCACGGGGAGAGGGTAAGGGTGAGGGGCAGCGCCGACCTGAAACGATTATCTTAAACTGAGCGGCTAGCGGACACAGCTACTTGCCGGCCCGCAGCCCCGCCTCATAGGCCAGGCGTGCCCAGGCCGCCATCTCATCCGGATCGTCGAAGGCGCTGTCGGGAACGCTCCAATACGGCATCGACACCAGCTTGCCGTGCCGCGACCCCGTATAGGTCCATTGCCGGCAGCCGGCCGCCTCGAATTCGGGCGCGCTTTCCGCATCGGCTTTCAGCATCAATTCGTCACGAATGACGATGGCGACGATCACGCCGTCGAAATAGATGCCCTTGCCGCCGAACATCTTGCGAATGCTGACCGGTCCGAGGCCTTCGAAAAGTTCGGTAATGCGTTCATTGTCCATGCCGCGATCATGTCACCCGGATTTCCCCTTGTCATCGCCGCAGCCGGCACCATCCTGACAAGTTGAAAGCCAATTTCGTCGGAGTTTTTCATGCCGCTTCTGCTCAAAGGGTCCTGCCGGTGCAATGCCGTCCGCTTCGAGGTGGAAAGCCACACGCCGGTGCCGTTCATGCTGTGCTACTGCTCGATCTGCCGCAAGCAGCAGGGCGGCGGTGGCTTTGCCATCAATCTCGGTGCCGATTTCGAGACGCTGAAAATCAAGGGCAAGCGCCATCTTGGCGTCTACCAGGCCGAGATCGAGGACGACGAGCATCCGCAATGCGAGATCTCGTCAGGCGAGCGGAATTTCTGCAAAAAATGTGGTTCGGCACTGTGGCTCTATGACCGGACCTGGCCGGAACTGGTCCACCCCTTCGCCTCGGCGATCGACACAGACCTGCCGAAACCGCCTGAAAAGGTGCACCTCATGCTGAAATACAAGGCGAACTGGGTCGAGCCCGAAATCGGCAAGGGCGACAAGGTCTTCGACGTCTATCCCGAGGAATCGATCGCAGACTGGCACAAACGGACGGGAATGTGGGTGGATTAGCATTTCTTCGCCCCGTTTACGGCAGGGCAATCGCACGTGGGTAAGTGCCCCCTCACCCGGATTGCCAACCGAATTGCGAAGGGCAATTCGGGGCAATCCGACCTCTCCCCGAGGGGAGAGGAGGTCGCCCGCGTTGATGCAAGCCTCTTCTCCCCAGCGGGGAGAAGGTGGCCCGAAGGGCCGGATGAGGGGGACACGGGGCGAAGGGAGATCAGGCCGACGCGCGCGCCTCGGCCAAGGCCTTCAGATCGGCCGGCTTGAGCTCCACCGATTCGCCGCAGCCGCAGGCCGAGCTCTGGTTCGGGTTGCGGAAGGTGAAGCCGGTGCGCAGCGTCGTCTGCTCGAAATCCATCTCGGTGCCGAACAGGAAAAGCGCTGCCTCAGGTGCGACATAGACATGGGCGCCGTCGCGCTCGATATGATCGTCCTTGGTGTTGGGCTCGGTCACCAGGTCGACCGTATATTCCATGCCGGCGCAGCCGCCCTTCTTGATGCCAAGGCGAATGCCATGCGCATTCTCACGGGTCGCGACGATCTCGCGAACCCGATCGGCAGCCTTTTCGGTCATCGTGATGACGGCGAAGCGTCCCATTCTTTTTCTCCGCGTTCGCGCAGGTTCAAGGCCTGCGGAATGAGTCTTCACCTAAAATGGTGAAGTTTTCTGCCTGGCGCAAGTGCGCCTCAATACCAGCCCACCGCGACCTGCGCCTCTTCCGACATGCGGTCGGGCGACCAGGGCGGATCGAAGGTCATGTTGACCTCGACGCCGGACACGCCTTCGACGGCGCCGACGGCATTTTCCACCCAGCCCGGCATTTCGCCGGCCACCGGGCAGCCCGGCGCGGTCAGGGTCATGTCGATCTTGACCGAGCGGTCGTCCTCGATGTCGATCTTGTAGATCAGGCCGAGCTCATAGATGTCGGCCGGGATTTCCGGGTCGTAGACCGTCTTCAGCGCCGAAACGATGTCGTCGGTCAGCCGCGCCAGTTCGTCGGCGGGAATGGCCGAGGTGGAAACCACCTCATTGGCTGCCGTTTCCGACGTGGTCTCAGCGGTGTGGCCTGCATCATCCATGATCGTCACCCGAAGAACTTTCGCGCTTTTTCGAGCGCATCGGCCAAAGCGTCGACTTCGGCCCTGGTGTTATACATGCCGAACGATGCCCTGCATGTGGAGGTTACGCCAAAACGTTTCAACAGCGGCTGGGCGCAATGGGTGCCGGCACGGACGGCGACGCCTTGCCTATCGATCACCATCGACACGTCGTGGGCATGAATGCCCTGCAGCTCGAAGGAGATGATGGCGCCCTTGTCCGGCGCGTCGCCGAAGATGCGCAGCGAATTGATGGCGCGCAGCCGCTGATGGGCATAATCCTTCAGATCCGCCTCGTGGGCGGCGATGCGCTCGCGGCCGATCTTTTCCATGTATTCGAGCGCCGCGCCCAGCCCGATCGCCTGGACGATCGGCGGCGTGCCGGCCTCGAAGCGGTGCGGCGGATCGTTGTAGGTGACGATGTCTTGCGTCACCTCCTCGATCATCTCGCCGCCGCCCATGAACGGGCGCATGCGCTCGAGCAAGTCCTTCTTGCCGTAGAGCACGCCGATGCCAGAGGGCCCATAGACCTTGTGGCCGGTGAAGACGAAGAAATCGCAGTCGAGATCCTGGACGTCGATCGGCATGTGCACGGCGCTCTGGCTGCCGTCGACCAGCACCGGAATGCCGCGCGCATGCGCGATGCGGACGATCTCCTTGATCGGCGTCACCGTGCCCAGCGCGTTCGACATGTGCGTGATGGCGACCAGTTTTGTGCGGTCGCTCAGCCGCTTCTCGAACTCCTCGATGTGGAAGACGCCGAGATCGTCGATCGGCACCCAGACCAGCTTCGCGCCCTGGCGCTCGCGGATGAAATGCCACGGCACGATGTTGGAATGGTGCTCCATGATCGACAGGACGATCTCGTCGCCCTCGCCGATATTGGGCATGCCGAAGCCATAAGCGACGGTGTTGATCGCCGCGGTCGTGTTCGAGGTGAAGACGATGTTGTCGGTGCTTGGCGCGTTGAGAAATCTCTGCACTATCTTGCGCGCGTTCTCAAAGGCATCTGTCGAGGCGTTCGACAGGAAATGCAGCCCGCGATGGACGTTGGCGTATTCCTGGGCGTAGGCGTGCTGGATGGCGTCGAGCACGGCCTGCGGCTTCTGCGCCGAGGCGCCATTGTCGAGATAGACCAGCGGTTTGCCGTAGACTTCCCGCGACAGGATCGGAAAGTCGCGACGGATCGCCTCGACGTCGTAGGGAATGTTTTCGACTTTCTGGTCCATCACCAATTCATCGCCTCATTCTGTCGCCACCCCTCATCCGACCGAGCTTCGCTCGGCCACCTTCTCCCACAAGGGGAGAAGGAAGATCGCCTAACCTTCTCCCCTTGTGGGAGAAGGTGGATTGGCGCGCAGCGCCAAGACGGATGAGGGGTGTTCGCCGAAGCGAACCCAATCGCCTCACCCGTGCGCCGCGAACCAGCCGTCGAGCCTCGTTTCCAGCGCCTCGACGATCGCCTCGTCGTCGAGTTCCTCGATCACCTCGGCGACGAACGCCTTGACCAGCAGGCCACGGGCCGACTTCTCGTCGATGCCGCGCGCCATCAGGTAGAACAAGTGGCTATGATCGATCTCGGTGACGGTGGCGCCGTGGCCGCAAACGACGTCGTCGGCGAAGATTTCGAGCTCAGGCTTGGTCGAGAACTCGCCGTCATCCGACAAGAGCAGCGTGTTGCAGGCCATCTTGGCGTTGGTCTTCTGCGCGTATTGGTGGACGTTGATGCGCCCCTGGAAGACGCCGCGCGCTCGTCCCGTCACCACGTTGCGGATCACTTCCGTCGAAGCCGTATGCGGCACCGCATGGTCGAGCACCATGGTCACGTCGGTATGGGTGTCACCGGCCAGCAGGTTGATGCCGCGCAGCGTGAAATCGGCACCTTCGCCGGTCGTCCTGACCACGATCTCCTGGCGCACCAGCTTGCCGCCGGCATTCATCACGAACAGCGTCAGCTTCGCATTCTTGCCGAGATGCGCCTTGAACTGGGCAAGATGCGTCGCCGTATCCGGCTGCTCCTGCACGATCAGCCAGGTCACCTCGGCGCCCTCGTCAAGCAGAAGCTGGCTGACCGAACTGACGAGTGCGGCGCCCTCGCCCGCCTGGCGCTCGACGATCACGGCCTTGGCGCCAGCGCCGACGCGGACGCTGAGGCGCACATGCGTCTGGCCGCCGGCCTGCAGGTTCTGCAATTCGATCGGCTTGTCCAGTTCGGTACCGTCGGCGATGTCGACAAAATAGCCGTCGGCCACGAAAGCCATATTGAGCGCGCCGATGGCGTCGTCGGCGCCATAGGGATCAAGGCCCGGCGCGATGCTGCCGTCGGTCAGCTTCTCCGACAGGCGCTGCACGGCGATGCCCTCGATTTCAGGCAGTTTCGCGCTCGACACGCCGTTCAGCACCGGCAGAACAGCGGACCCTTCGACAACAGGCGCAATGGCTTTTGGGGCGGCTGCGGGATCGAAATCCGGAACCGAAGTCAACAGGCGGCGCAGGTCGGTGTAGTGCCAGGATTCGATGCGCCGCGTCGGCAGACCGCTCTTGATCGCCTCGATGGCGTCGTCGCGCTTCAGCATCACCGTGCCGTCGCCGGGCAGCAACGACAGCCGGTCGCTAAAGGCGTCGATCAGCGCCGTTTCGGCCGGCGTTCGCTGGGGTGTCGTATGTATATTCATCGGTCTCGCCTTGTTTGGCTTGCCTTCTTGGCCTTCTGGCATCTCACGCAGCTTGGCCGATCACGCCGGCATAGCCGTTGGCCTCGAGGTCGAGCGCCAGCGACTTGTCGCCCGACTTGACCACCTGGCCTCTGTACAGCACGTGCACACTATCCGGCACGATGTACTGAAGCAGGCGCTGGTAGTGGGTGATGATGACGATGGCGCGGTCCGGCGCGCGCAACGCGTTGACGCCTTCCGAAACGATCTTCAGCGCATCGATATCGAGGCCGGAATCGGTTTCGTCGAGCACACAGAGTTTTGGCTCCAGAAGCTTCATCTGCAGGATCTCGGCGCGCTTCTTCTCGCCGCCGGAAAAGCCGACATTGAGCGGCCGCTTCAGCATCGCCATGTCCATGTCGAGCAAGGCAGCGGCGTCCTTCACGCGCTTCAGGAATTCCGGGATCTTCAGCGGCTCCTCGCCGCGCGCCTTGCGCTGCTCGTTCATCGCCACTTTCAGGAATTCCATCGTCGCCACACCCGGTATCTCCATTGGATACTGGAAGGCGAGAAAAATGCCTGATGTGGCGCGCTCGGCCGGGTCCATCTCGAGGATCGACTGGCCGTTGTAAAGGATGTCGCCTTCGGTCACCTCATAATCCTCGCGGCCGGCGAGGATGTAGGACAGCGTCGATTTTCCCGAGCCGTTCGGCCCCATGATGGCGGCGACCTCGCCGGCTTTCACCGTCAGGTTCAGGCCGCGGATGATCTCGGTGCCGTCATCGACGATGCGAGCATGCAAATTTCTGATTTCAAGCATTTTTTCTTTTCCTGAAAATTTTCGGTCCGGTCAGCCGACCGAGCCCTCGAGGCTGATCCCAATCAGCTTCTGCGCCTCGACCGCGAATTCCATCGGCAGTTGCTGGATGACGTCCTTGACGAAGCCGTTGACGATCAGCGCGATCGCCTCTTCTTCGGGAATGCCGCGCTGCATGACGTAGAATTTCTGGTCCTCGGAAATCTTCGACGTCGTCGCCTCATGCTCGAACTGTGCCGTCGCGTTCTTGGCTTCCATGTAGGGCACGGTGTGCGCGCCGCACTGGTCGCCGATCAGCAGCGAGTCGCAGTTGGTGAAGTTGCGGGCGTTGGTCGCCTTGCGGTGCGCCGAGACCTGGCCGCGATAGGTGTTCTGCGAGAAGCCGGCGGCGATGCCCTTGGAGATGATGCGGCTCGACGTGTTCTTGCCGAGATGGATCATCTTGGTGCCGCTATCGACCTGCTGAAAACCGTTCGACACGGCGATCGAATAGAACTCGCCGCTGGAATCGTCGCCGCGCAGGATGCAGCTCGGATATTTCCAGGTGATCGCCGAGCCGGTCTCGACCTGCGTCCACGAAATCTTCGAGCGGTGGCCGCGGCAGTCGCCGCGCTTGGTGACGAAATTGTAGATGCCGCCCTTGCCTTCGGCGTCGCCGGGGTACCAGTTCTGCACCGTCGAGTATTTGATCTCGGCATCGTCGAGCGCGATCAGTTCGACAACCGCAGCGTGAAGCTGGTTCTCGTCGCGCTGCGGCGCCGTGCAGCCTTCGAGATAGGAGACGTAGGCCCCTTCCTCGGCGATGATCAGCGTGCGCTCGAACTGGCCGGTGTTCTTCTCGTTCATGCGGAAATAGGTCGACAGTTCCATCGGGCAGCGCACGCCCTTGGGCACGAAGACGAAAGAACCGTCGGTGAACACCGCCGAATTCAGCGTGGCGTAGAAATTGTCCGAAGTCGGAACGACCGAGCCGAGATACTTCTTCACCAGATCCGGGTGCTCGCGGATGGCTTCCGAGATCGAGCAGAAGATGACGCCGGACTGCGCCAGCTCCTTCTTGAAGGTGGTGACGACGGACACGGAATCGAACACGGCGTCGACGGCGACGCGGCCCGACTTGTAGACATTGTCGCTGGCTTCCTCGAGTTCCGACGCGTCGGTCTTCTGCACACCGGCGAGGATCTCCTGTTCCCTCAGCGGGATGCCGAGCTTTTCATAGACCCTCAACAGTTCGGGGTCGACGTCGCTCAGCGATGTCGGTCCTGGCGTGCTCTTGGGCGCCGCATAATAGTAGAGGTCCTGGAAATCGATCTTTGGATAGTGGACGCGCGCCCATTTCGGCTCGTCCAGGGTCACCCAGCGCCGATACGCTTCCAGACGCCATTCCAGCATCCAGGACGGCTCGTCCTTCTTCGCCGAAATGAAGCGGATAATGTCTTCACTCAGGCCCTTTGGGGCCTTGTCCATCGCGATTTCGGTCTGGAATCCGTATTTGTATTGGTCGACGTCGATCTTTCGAACCCGATCGATCGTGTCCTGCACAGCAGGCATCAGCGTTCTCCATCCACGCCGGGGTCAAGGCCCGGCAGTTTTCAAACTATGGCACCGCGAAACCAGTACCCGCGAGGCACCCGAGGCGGCGTAAGTTCCATATAGTGCGTCCCTGCCGGGAATTCACCCGGCCACTATGAAACGCACGGCTCTACCAGGCCAAAAAGCCTGCGTTTGTTTGCCGCGCTCAGGCGGCTTCTTCCCTGCCTGCGCGGCGTGAGGCAATGCCGGCCAGCGCAGTGCGGAACAGTTCGATGTCGTGCGCGCTCGTTGCGTGGCCGATGGACACGCGCAAAGCGCCAAGGCTGTCATTGTATCCCATGGCTTTCAGCACATGGCTCGGGCCGACCTTGCCCGACGAACAGGCGGAACCGGCCGACAGCGCCACGCCGGCGAGGTCGAAGGCGATCTGCGCCGTCTCGGCCTTGATGCCCGCAATAGCGAAGAATGTCGTGTTGGCAAGCCTCGGCGCGCCGGTTCCGAAGATCTCCGCATCCGGCACCAGCGTTTTCACGATCGCCTCGATCTCGTCGCGGCGGCTGCCGACGGCGTCGATGCGCTTCAATCCGATCAGGGCCTCGCGCGCCGCTGCGCCAAAGCCGACAATCGCGGCCAGGTTTTCGGTGCCGCCGCGATGACCCTTTTCCTGGCCGCCGCCGGCGATCAACGGCCTTGGCATCATCAGATCCGCGGCGGCGACGATGGCGCCAACGCCCATGGGGCCGCCGATCTTGTGCGAAGACAGAATCAAGTAATCGGCATAACCCGCTGACATATCGAGCGGAATGCGACCGGCTGCCTGCACGGCGTCGACGACCAGGATGCCGCCTGCCGCCTTGACGATTTCGGCGATGCGCCCGACCGGCTGGATGACGCCGGTCTCGTTGTTGGCGGCATGGATCGCCACCAGCGGCAGGCCGTCCGCCTTGTCATGACGGCCAAGTGCCGCCGCCAGCGCGTCCAGCCTGACAATGCCGTCGGCGTCGACGCCGATGCGTGTTACCCGGGCTGCCGGAAAGCGCCCGCCGTTCAGCACACAAGGATGATCGGCTTCGCAGACATAGAGCCGGCTCATGCGGACAGTGCCGCGCCCCATCTGCCAATCCGGCGTCAGCAGCGTCGAGGCGGCTTCCGTCGCACCGGAGGTGAACACGACATGCTCGGCGCCGGCGTTGACCAGCAGCGCCACATCGCGCCTTGCATTCTCGATCAGCCGCCGTGCGGCACGACCTTCGGCATGGACCGACGACGGGTTGGCGGCAGTATCGAGCGCGGCAATCATTGCCGCGGGGGCCGCGGCGCGCCCCGGGCCGGGGGCGGTGGTGTGGGGGTGGGGGGGGGGGGGGGGCGGGGAGGTGGGGGGGGGGGGGGGGGTGGGGGGGGGGGGGGGGGGGTTTGTTTGGGGGGGGGGGCGTTGACGGGGGTTGTTTTGGGGGCCTTTGGGTGGGCGGAAGGC